>JAYUFJ010000033.1:0-2568 GCA_043738775.1 Flavobacterium sp.
GGAAATTTTCAACGACCATTGCAAGCCAAGCATCGTTTTTTTACTAATTTAGAATTTGAAACAACTAAAATTAATTCTAAATTTTGGAAATTTGACGCTACTCTTAATTGGTTAGGAAAACAACAGTTACCAAACACTCAAAGTAATTCAATTGAAGACAGATTACCCGAATTTTCAAATCCATTTTCAATAATAAATGCTCAAATAACTAGAACTTTTTCTAAAAATTTTGAAATTTATTTTGGAGGTGAAAATATCACAAATTATACGCAATCAAAAGCTATTTTAGGAAACAAAAACCCATTTGGAACAACTTTTGATGCTTCAATAACGTACGCACCAGTTTTTGGGAAAATGTATTATGCAGGTTTAAGATTTAAAATTAGATAAATTAAAAAAATAAATTATGAAAAACAAAGTATTAGGCTTACTACTTTTAGTAACAATCACATCATTTTCGCAAGAAATAAAAAACAAAAATGCCAAAGCAGCTTTCGAAGTTAACGGAAATTGCGAACAATGTAAAAAACGTATCGAAAAAGCAGCTTACTCTGTTTCAGGAGTAAAAATGGCTATTTGGGATGTCAATACGCATCAATTAAATATAATTTTAAACGAACAAAAAACCAGTATTGCCGATATAAAAAAAGAAATTGCAAAAGTCGGTCACGATAACGACTCGGAAAAAACAACAACCGAATCTTATAATAAATTACCTAATTGTTGTAAATATGAAAGAAAATAAAACACCAAACTCATTAAAAATATAAATTAAGGAGTTTTTATTTTAAAAAAACATAAATAGTTATTATTTACCAAAAATATTAATTATTTTCACAAACTTAATAAACAAAATTACACATGAACCATTTTGACTGGAAACAACTTTTTAATCCTGAATTTTATATTTTATTAAAATTTGGTGGAGTTAGTATTGGTTTATATGTTGTTTTAGCAATTATTTACGCTGAAACTGGTTTACTAGCAGGTTTTTTTTTACCAGGAGATAGTTTGCTTTTTTTATGTGGAATTTATAGTGATTCGTTAATGCAACAATTTTCATTTGGAAATGGGTTTGTAAACCTTTTTGTTTTAGCAACTATAATTGCAGTAATGGGAATTTTCGGTAACATGACCGGATATTGGTTTGGAGCAAAAAGCGGAAACTATCTTTATAAAAAAGAAGATAACTTTTTATTCAAAAAAAAATACCTAGTACAATCCCACGATTTTTTTGAAAAATACGGAAATAAAGCTGTAGTTTTTGCAAGGTTTTTACCAATTGTTCGCACATTTGCTCCAGTTATAGCTGGAATTGCACAAATGGACAAGAAAAAATTTATGTTTTTTACAATAATAGGCTCTTTTTTATGGGCTTTTATTCTCACTTTTTCGGGTCATTATTTACACGAATTATTTTTAAATAAATTTAAAATAGATTTAAAAAATTATATTGAATACATAGTAATAGCAATTATTGGAGTTTCAACATTACCCGTTGCAATTAAGTTACTTACCGGAAAAAAATAGTTTTAAATGTTTAAAAATCGTAAACAATTTGTAAACTATTTTGTAGTTTTAGTTTGGATGGTAAATGGTTTGTTTTGCAAAGTTTTAAACCTAATTCCTCGCCATCAAGAAATTGTAGGCCGTATTTTGGGCAACCAAAACGCATTTATTTTCACTAAAATAATTGGTGTTTCAGAAATTTTAATGGCTTTTTGGATTTTATCAAAATGCAAAACAAAAATCAATTCAATTGCGCAAATTAGTATAATTGCAATAATGAATATACTTGAATTTATTCTCGTTCCTGATATTTTACTTTGGGGAAAGATGAATTCTGTTTTCGCTTTTTTATTTATCATTTTAATATATTGCAACGAATTTATCTGGAAAAACAAACCCAATTAATATGTTTTCATTTTTAAAAAAACATCCTTTTGAAATAAAAACTCACTTTGATAGTTCGACAGTTTTAACCTTTGCAATTCCCAAAAAACAATTGCAAAATTTAATTCCAGAATGTTTAGAATTAGATGTTTATAATGACGAATGGGCTTTTTTAGCGGTTGCAATGGTACAAGTTAAAAATCTTCGTCCGAAAGGATTTCCAAAATTTATGGGTAATAATTTCTTTTTAATTGGTTATCGAATTTTCGTTAAATTTACTAATTCGAGAGGAAAACGTTTACGAGGTTTATACATTTTAAAATCGGAAACAAATAAAAAGAAAATGGAATTTTTGGGAAATATTTTTACACAATACAATTATACAACAACCAATATTTTACAAGAAACTAAAAACGGAATTAAAATTATAAAATCCGAAAAATCTAAATTTAATTTACAAATTGACACTTTAAAAGAAAATGTAGAATTACCATTAAATTCACCTTTTTCAAATTGGAAAGATGCACGAAAATTTGCCGGCCCACTACCGTTTACCTTTACATACAATAAATTGAATAAAGAAGTTTTAATAATTCAAGGTTTGCGAGAAAATTGGATTCCGAAACCAATAAAAGTGATTGATTATGAGTTTGATTTTTTAAAAAATAGTAATTT
>JAYUFJ010000034.1:0-7127 GCA_043738775.1 Flavobacterium sp.
TCCTGTTGGTCGAGAATTTGCATTTGTAACTTCATCGGCAGTACGAATCATTACATTTTTTTCACTAGCTTTTGCAGCATCCCAGCGTTTTAATTGCTCGGCAGTGTACACTTCGGTTGGGTTTAATAATTCACCTGAGCAAACTACTATATGATTGGAAGGTGCAGTAATTGAAATATCAAAATCACCATATTCTAAATAAAATTCACCTGCTCCTTGATACGGATGAGTGTCCCAACCACGAACATCATCATAAACACACATTCTAGGGTACCACTGTGCTACCGTGAAAAGTTTACCATTTTTAGTGTTTAAAATTCCCATTCTGTCCGAACCATATTCTGGTGAAATGAAAGAAAAATTAAATTTAACTTGAATTTTTGCTCCGTTTCCTGCTAATTCAGTTGGCAATTGAATTTGCATTCTAGTATCCGAAACAATATATTTAGCTTCTGTTTCGGTTACTTTTCCTCCAATATTGCTAATAATTTTTATTGATTTAAAAGAAAATCCACCTTCAAAATCTTGACCATTCGCTCCGTTTCGACTCCCTCGTATTGGAATTACAGAATTTCCGCGCGAACCTTTTTTAAATAAATTTTGATCAACATTCAACCACAAAAATGGTAATTTATCTGGACTATTATTTGTGTAAGTTAATGTTTCTGAGCCACTTATTTCGTTAGTTTTGTCATTTAATGTAGTTGCAATTGTATAATCGGCTCGGTTTTGCCAATATTTTGCTCCTGGTTGACCGCTTGCAGAACGGGTTTCTGTGCCGTTTTTGGTATAAAAATTATTACCAAAAGTTTCGTTATAGTTATAAACTGATCCAATTCCGCTTTGCGCATTTGCATTAGAAAAACCAGAAAGTAAGCCAATAAATACTATTGATTTTAAGAACATTTTTTTCATAAAGTTTGTTTGTTTTTAATTGATTGTACAAAAATAATTAAATTTAGATTTTATTATCTTAAATTTATCGTAATATTTGTAAGACTATAAAATTTTGGTTTTGTTACAAAAAAATAAAAAATGAGAGTTAAAATTTCAAATAATTGTTTATTCGCTTCAATTGATTCAAAGGGTGCAGAATTAATATCGTTAGTGAAAAATTCAACTTCCGAAAACTATATTTGGAACGGAGATCCAATTTATTGGGGAAAACATTCACCACTTTTGTTTCCAATTGTTGGAACTTTAAAAAATAATTTTTATTTATATAATGAAAAAAAATATGAATTATCTCGTCATGGATTTGCTCGTGACTGTGAATTTAAAATTATGCATCATTCTAAAAACGAAGTTGTTTTAAGTTTATCTTCTAGCGATGAATTGAAAAAAATATATCCTTTTGAATTTGAACTTCAATTAAAATATTCTTTAATCGAGTTTGAATTAAAAATTAGCTACAAATTAATTAACAAAGACAAAGTCGCTATTCCATTTTCATTGGGAGCGCATCCGGCGTTTGCTCTCAACTCAAAATTTGAAAATTATAGTCTACATTTTGATAATCAAGAAATTCTAAATTGCTATTGTTTAGAAAATGGTTTAATTTCAAATAAAAATTACAACATCGATTTAGTTGAAAAAAAACTGCCTCTTAATTACACTCTTTTTGAAAAAGATGCATTAATTTTTAAATCTTTAAAATCAAAAAAAATTACAATTGTAGATAACGAAAATCCAAAACTATCAATTTCATTTTTTGATTTTAAAAATTTAGGACTTTGGACAGTTCAAAACGCAGGTTTTATTTGCATTGAGCCTTGGTTAGGATATTCGGATACAATGAATCACAACAATCAAATAACTGAAAAAGAAGGAATTGAATTTATTAATGAAAATTGTATATTTGAATGTTCACTTTTAATTGAAATTTTATAAAAATGGTAGTACAAAATTACAATCCTTTCCCAGTATTACAAACAAAAAAATTAGTTTTACGAAGAATAACAAATGATGATGTTGATTGCATTTTTAATTTAAGAAGTGACAAAAAAATAATAGAATTTGTTCCTCGTCCACTAGTTATTACTATAGAAGATGCTTTGAATCATATTAAAATAATTGATGATAAAATTATAAATAATGAAGGAATTAATTGGGCAATTACACTAAACGATAACCCAAAAATGATAGGAATAATAGGGCATTATCGCATTCAAAATGAAAATTTTCGTTCGGAAATTGGTTATATGCTTTTACCTGAATTTCATTCAAAAGGAATTATAACCGAAGCCATAAATGCAATTTTAAACTATGGTTTTAATGTTTTAAAACTTAATTCTGTTGAAGCAATTATTGATCCTCGAAACTTTGCATCAGAAAAAGCATTGCAAAAAAATGGCTTCAATAAAGAAGCGCATTATATTGAAAATGAATATTATAACGGAAAATTTTTAGACACTGTAGTGTATTCAATTTTAAAAAGAAATTTTATATCCTATTAGTTAATAAAAATTTTATGAGTTCGGGCAAGTTTATTCTTTTAAATTCAATTTAGGAATCGTTTTTAAATACAATTCTTCAACTTTTTTTCGAGCCCAATCTGTTTTACGTAAAAAAGTTAAACTTGATTTTAAACTCGGATTGTCATTAAAACATTTTATATTTATCAATTCGCCCAAAGTATCAAAACTGTAAAAATCAATCAATTCCTCTAAAATTATTTTTAAAGTAAGTCCGTGAAGCGGATTGTTTTTTTGATTGTTTTCCATAATAATAAACTGAAATTGGTGATTTGATTTCTATAAAATGTGATTATATTTGCAAACCTATGATAAAAACGGTAAATATTTTAAATAAACGTGCAAAATTCGATTATGAAATTCTCGAAATTTACACTGCTGGAATTGTTTTAACTGGAACCGAAATAAAATCCATCCGATTGGGAAAAGCCCAAATTGCAGAAAGTTTTTGCGAGTTTAGTAACAATGAACTTTTCGCAATAAATACTTACATTGAGGAATACAGTCACGGAAATCAATTTAATCATAAATCAAGAAGCGAAAGAAAATTACTTTTAAACCGAAAGGAACTTAAAAGTTTAGAACGAAGCATTGACACTAAAGGTTTGACGATTGTTCCATTAAAATTATTTACTAACGAAAAAGGAATTGCGAAACTCGAAATTGGACTTTGTCGAGGTAAAAAAACTTATGATAAACGAGAATCGTTAAAAGAAAATGATACAAAACGTGATTTAGATCGAATTAAAAAAGATTTTAATAATTAATTTCGTTAAAAAATGAAAGAGTTATTGAAAATTGGCAGAGAAAATAAAGAGCTAACTACTAGACAATTGTCGAAATTTACTTTAATTGACCAAGCGCTTATAAGTAAATATGAAAACGGAAACAGATTACCTGCTAAAAAACAACTTCCCATTTTAGCCGAAGCATTAGAAATAAATCTTGAAGAGTTAACTGTAGCTTGGTACAAAAAAAAGTTTGCCTCAATTTTAGATTTTGATGGCGTTGCAATACAAGCAGTATCAGAACTTTTAATTGAAAAAGGCATTAAAATTGCCAATGATAACAACAAAGAAAGTAAAATAGCAAGTATTTTAGACGAAATAGAAAACCTAAAAAACAAATTGACCAACCTTTAGTTCTTGTTTTCTAAAAGTGGCACAAATTTAAAATCGCCAAACTCATGTTTTTCAAACTGTGTTTCGTTTTTTCTAATTAACAAAGTCATAATTTGCTCTTTTTCGCCTACCGGAATTACTAGCCGACCTCCAATTTTTAATTGTGCCATTAATTGTTTTGGAATTATTGGTGCACCAGCAGTTACTATTATACTGTCAAATGGTGCTTCCGAGACTAATCCTTTGTATCCGTCGCCAAAAATTAATTTTTTAGGTCTTATTCCTAATTTAGGCATTAATAATGAAGTGATTTTAAACAACTCGTTTTGTCTTTCTATCGAAAAAACTTTAGCACCCATTAAACATAAAACAGCAGTTTGATAACCACTTCCTGTACCAATTTCTAAGATTTTATCGTCTTTTTTTACTTCTAACAATTGACTTTGAAAAGAAACGGTATAAGGTTGTGAAATAGTTTGACCTGCCGCAATAGGAAACGCTTTGTCTTGATAAGCGAAATCTTCAAAACTCGAATTTAAAAACAAATGGCGTGGAATTTTGGCAATCGCACTTAAAACATTTTTATCGGTAATTCCTTTTTCTTGTAAAAGTTTTACCAATTGATTTCTTAGTCCTTGGTGCTTGTTCGTATCTTTCAATTTTATAATAAATTTATTTAGTAAAAATAGAAGTAAAATTTTAAAATAACAAAATACAAATGATAAAATACTAAATCTAAAAAATCTTTCAAATTCATTTGAAATTTGGAATTTTAACTATTAGAATTTGTATTTTATTGCTACTTTTGATAAAAATTATTTTTATGCTAAAAGTGGGTGTTTTAGGTGCTGGGCATCTTGGAAAAATACATTTACGGTTGTTGAATCAATCCGAAAAATATGAGTTAGTTGGTTTTTACGACGAAAATCAAGAAAACGGAGCAAAAATTGAAGCCGAATTTGGATACAAACAATTTGATACAATTGCTAGATTACTTCACGCAGTTGACGTAATTGATATAGTAACTCCAACGCTTTCGCATTACAAATGCGCCAAGGTTGCCATTAAATCGGGTAAACACGTTTTTATTGAAAAACCAATTTCAACTACAGTTAACGAAGCCGAAGAAATTATAGCTTTGTCCAAAGAATATAATGTAAAAGGACAAGTTGGACATGTAGAGCGTTTTAATCCCGCTTTTATTGCCGTTAAAGATATGATTGAAAACCCAATGTTTATTGAAACGCATCGTTTAGCAGAATTTAATCCTCGTGGCACCGATGTTCCTGTGGTTTTAGACTTAATGATTCATGATATTGATGCTATTTTAAGCGTTGTGAAATCGAAAGTGAAATCGGTTCACGCAAGCGGAGTTTCAGTTTTAAGTAAATCGCCAGATATAGCCAATGCTCGAATTGAGTTCGAAAATGGTTGCGTTGCCAACATAACATCAAGTAGAATTTCGATGAAAAATATGCGTAAATCTCGTTTTTTTCAAAAAGATGCTTATATTTCTGTTGATTATTTAGATAAAATTTGTGAAGTTGTAAAAATGAAAGATGCACCAGAAACCCCTGGAGATTTTGATATGATTTTACAAAATGCCGAAGGTACTAAAAAGCAAATTTATTTTGCTAACCCAGAGGTAAATCAAAACAATGCCATTTTAGACGAATTAGAAACTTTTGCCGATGCAATAAATAACAATACAACTCCAATAGTAACATTAGAAGACGGAACTGAAGCGTTACGTGTAGCCTATATGATTATAGATTCAATGAATGAAAAATAGAAATTGAATCATTTAGAAATTAAGAAAAATTAAGTTTAATGAAAATAAATATATTTATGGTTTAAAATTTTAAAAATTTTTTATAAAAAATGAATCTTAACCAAAACTTAATACAAGAAATAAAATCTTTAATTGCTAAAGCAAAACAAGGTGCTATTCGTTCAGTTGACCATCATAGAACAGTAATGTATTGGCATATTGGTGAACGTATTTTTAATGAAGAACAACAAGGAAAAGATAGAGCCGATTATGGCAATTATTTAATTAAATATTTATCGAAACAATTACAACCTGAATACGGAAGTGGGTTTTCTGTAAGACAATTAGAGCGTTACAGACAATTTTATAGAACTTTTCCAATTGCGTCTACACTGCGGACGCAATTGAGTTGGTCGCACTACAAATTGCTATTAGGATTTGATAATGAAGACAAAAGAGAATATTATATTGCTGAAACTTCAAAGAATAATTGGTCTGTTCGTCAAATGGAACGACAAATAAATAGTCAACTATTTGAAAGATTATTATTAAGTAATGACAAAGAAAGTGTTTTGGCTGTAGCTAGAAATGAAATTATACCAACCAATCCAAATGAAATTATAAAAGATCCATTAATTTTAGAATTTTTAGGATTACAAAGAGAAAGCGCTTACTACGAAAAAGATTTTGAACAAGCAATAATTACGAATCTTCAAGATTTTCTTTTAGAATTAGGTAACGGATTTTCGTTTGTTTCTCGTCAAAAAAGAATTCATCTTGATGGTGATGAATTTTTTGTAGATTTAGTTTTTTATAACCGATTATTACAATGTTTTGTTTTATTTGAAATAAAAACTCACAAATTAACTCACGAAGATTTAGGTCAACTTCAAATGTATGTTAATTATTATGATAGAGTTGAAAAAGTAGCACATGAAAAATCAACTATTGGAATTTTACTTTGTGCAGATAAAAATAACGCGGTTGTAAAATATTCATTACCTGAAAATAACAATTCTATTTTGGCAAGTCAGTACCAATTATACCTTCCAACCGAAGAACAATTATTAAAAGAAATTAGAAAAGAAATAGAAATTTTAAAACTTACTAACTAAAAAAACAAATGAAAACAATAGCAGTAATAGGTGCAGGAACTATGGGCAACGGAATTGCACATACCTTTGCGCAAAGTGGTTTTACCGTAAAATTAATTGATATTTCTGAAAAATCACTTGAAAAAGGAATGGCAACAATAGCTTCAAATCTAGACAGAATGGTTGCAAAAGGAAGCATTACCGAAGATGATAAACACAAAATTATAGCAAACATAATTACTTATACCGATATTAAAGACGGAGTTACAGGTACTGATTTGGTTGTAGAAGCTGCAACCGAAAATGTAACTTTAAAATTGCAAATTTTTAAACAATTAAGCGATATATGCAATCACAATGTAATTTTAGCAACCAATACTTCATCTATTTCAATAACTCAAATTGCTTCGCAAGTAATTAATCCAGAGCGTGTTATTGGAATGCATTTTATGAATCCGGTACCCATAATGAAACTGGTCGAAATTATTCGTGGTTATTCAACTTCAAACGAAGTTACTAAAATAATTATGGATTTATCTGAAAAATTAGGTAAAACACCAACCGAGGTAAACGATTATCCTGGTTTTGTAGCCAACCGAATTTTAATGCCAATGATAAACGAGGCTATTGAAACATTATTTAATAAAGTTGCAGGTGTACAAGAAAT
>JAYUFJ010000035.1:0-2564 GCA_043738775.1 Flavobacterium sp.
AGCTCGTGAATTTTATCTTTAAAAATTAATGGTAAATTGACTTCGTTTAACGGATAAGTTGTGGTTGATATAACGTAGTTGATATGTTCCTTTATAGCATCTTCTTTATGCTCCAAAAGTTGTTGGTGGTAATTTCGAGCTTCATTTTTAAATTGAATTAATGATATCCAAGCCATTAAAATTGATGCTACAACAATAACTAAAATCATCGATAGAAAAATCCTTATTCGTAAGGAAAGCATAGACATTTTAAAACTGTTTACCATAAATTTAGATTTCCGATTTTAAGCTGACAACTGATACTATAAACTATTTTCTTTCTCGAAGTCGTTTATAAAATTTAAACCCCAACATAATTAGTATTGAAAACAAGAATATGCCAATTACTCCATAAATCCAATTAATTGCATTTTTCATAACTACTAAAAAAACTACTGCAAATAAAATAATTGTTGCACCTTCATTCCAAAGTCGCATAAAATTTGATGAATAATTGACTACATCACGTTGCAATTCAAGATAAATTAAATGACATTTTATATGGTAACAAATTAATAAAACTACAAAACCCAACTTAACTTGCATCCAAGGTTGCTGTAGCCAAACGGGCATTAAAATCAACAACCAAAGTGCAAAACCTATTGCCAAAATCATACTTGGCCAGGTAATAATGTACCACAAACGATAAGTCATTATTTTGTATTGTTTTTGTAAAATTTCTCGCTCATTCGAAGGTTTTTCGTTGGCTTCAATTTGATACACAAAAAGCCTAACAATATAAAATAATCCGGCAAACCAAGTGATTACAAAGATTAAATGTAATGATTTTATGTAGTTATAGGTTTCCATTTTTTAAAATTAATTAATAAGTTTCATTATTCTAATTTCTTTTAAAATCTTGAATCCAATTCGCAACCACATTACACCATTCTTCTTCATCATTCATACAAGGAATAGCAATAAACTCTTCTCCTCCATTTTCTTTAAATTCATGGCTTGCTTCCATTGCAATTTCTTCAAGGGTTTCCAAACAATCCGAAACGAAAGCAGGTGTTACAACTGCCAACTTTTTAATCCCTTTTGCAGGCATTTTATTAATTTCAACATCAGTATAAGGTGTCAACCATTTGTCGCCAGCTAGCCTTGATTGAAAAGTTTGGCTGTATTTTCCTTCGGGAATACCAAGTAGTTTTACAACCTGTTTCGTTGTTTCGTAACATTGATGGCTGTAACAAAATTCGTGGGCTGGTGATGGTGTGTGACAGCATGAAAAATCGGTTTTACAATGACTTTTCGTAATGTCGGTTTTTCGAATGTGTCGTTTTGGGACTCCATGATACGAAAACAACAAATGATCGTATTCAAAGTTGCCTAAATGGTTTTTTATCGAATTTGCTAGTGCCTTGATATAATCGGGTTTGTTGTAAAAAGCAGGCACAATTTTAAACTTCATTTCTGGAAAATGTTTGGCTCGTATTTCTTCTGCCAATACTAAAATTGTTGTTGTAGATGCCATTGCATGCTGAGGATATAATGGAAAAAGCATCACTTCATTTACGCCTTTGTCATGCAATTCTTGCAATCCTTTCATTATTGAAATCGTTCCATATCGCATTGCTAACGAAACTGGAATATCGACTAAAGATTGTACTTTTTTGTGCATTTTTTTAGAAATGACAATCAATGGCGAACCTTCATCGGTCCAAATTCGGGCATAAGCAGCAGCCGATTTTTTTGGCCGAGTTTGCAAAATAATTCCCCTAACCAGCAAAGCACGCAACAAATAGGGTACGTCAATAACGAATTTATCCATTAAAAATTCGTCCAAATAAGGTTTTACATCTTTTGCCGTCGGACTTTCGGGCGATCCTAAATTTACTAATAATACTCCTTTCATTTTTTTGTTTTATTTTCTTTCCACATAATATAATGATTAATTAATCTTTGAAAATCATTACTATCAGTGGTAAATTTATTTTAATTATTACTTATCGACATTAAATATTTTTTTGGTGTAGTTGCAAATTTCTTTTTGAAAGCCGAAATAAAATGACTTCCGGTACTGTAACCTATTTTCAAGCCTACTTCATTAACATTATAAGAGCCAGAATCGAGTAATTTTCGTGCGTAATCCATCTTGTAATCAAATAAATAGCCGTAAACTGTATCGCCATAAATTTGTTTAAAACCCATTTTTAGTTTCTTCAAATTCAAACCAATTTCGTCTGCTAATTCTTGCAATCCAGGCGGTTCAGCCATATTGGCGATGATTATTTCTTTGGCTTTTTTAATTTTTAAAACATTATCTTCATCTACCAAAAACGGGCATTGTTCGGCATTTGGATCTTCATTTCGGTTAAAAAACAAACTTAATAATTCGTAACCTTTGCCTTTGTAATACAAATTTTTTATTGACGGATTCAAATTATAATGAAACAATTGACTTAATACTATCGACATTGACGGACTTATGTTTTCTTCTTTATAGTATTTTTTATCATTGTTTTCAGGACTCAAAAACGGAATATGATCGGAGTCTGACGAAAATAAAGCGTGAAATTTTT
>JAYUFJ010000036.1:0-2563 GCA_043738775.1 Flavobacterium sp.
ATGCTTTGGATTATTGCTTCCCGTTTTTGGATGTTTTTCAAAAAAATCAATTTGGTCGTTACTGTGTTTAGCAATTTCAATTGGTTTTTTTGCAACAGCACATTTAAACTCTGGTTATACAAATAAAAAAGCCAAACCCAACAGTTTAGTTTATTACTTTAATGCCGATAAAAAACAAGCTTATTGGGCAACTTATGATAAAAATTTAGATACTTGGACAAAATCAAGTTTGGGCGAAAAACCAACAGTTGCCAAAGAAATAAGTGCCAATTTAAAAAGTAAATACGATTCACAATTTACATTTGCAACAAAAGCACCTTTAAAACCAATTACCGAACCTACAATTTCATTTTTACGAGATACTATTAATGGAAATCAACGAATTTTAAAAATTGAAATTAAACCAAATCGTAATGTAAATCGATACGATATTTATGCCGATGAAAAAATGGTTTTTAATAATTTAAAAGCAAATGGTGCAAAATTAATTAATCATAAATCATCGGTTTATCCGCGTAACGGAAAGCAAATTATAAACTATTATGTTGTGAACAATGAACCTTTAATTTTAGATTTTTCGATTCCAATTAATCAAAAACTACAACTGTCATTAATTGAAAGTTCATTTGATTTACTTACAAATTCGAATTTTAAAATTGCAAAACGACAAAATTGGATGATTGCTACACCATTTGTAATTAATGATGCAATACTATTAGAAAAAATAATTAAAAAAAGTTAAGAATTGAAAAATTCAAAAAAAATTGAAGCTCGAGTTGTAATACCAATTCGAGTTAATTCAACAAAAGTGCAATAATGAAGACTATTTCGATTTTGGGATGTGGTTGGTTGGGTTTGCCATTAGCGAAAAGTTTATTGCAAAATAATTTTTTGGTTAAAGGTTCAACAACATCAAAAGAAAAACTTACTATTTTAGAAAATTCAGGAATTGAACCTTTTTTAATTTCTTTATTTGAAGATAGAATTGATGGCGACATTTTACAATTTCTTGATAATTCAGAAGTTTTAATTATTGATATTCCGCCCAAACTTAGGGGAGATTTTAAAGAAAATTTTGTGGCTAAAATTAGAAATCTAATTTTATTAATTGAAAAATCTAATCTAAAAAAAGTGATTTTTGTGAGTTCAACATCTGTATATTCCGATGAAATTTCTTTGGTTGATGAAACAACAATTCCAAATGCAGATACCGAAAGTGGCAAGCAGTTACTTGAAGCCGAACATCTTTTACAAACAAATAAAAATTTTCAAACTACGGTAGTTCGTTTTGGTGGGTTAATTGGCGAAAACCGAAATCCAATTAAATTTTTATCGGGGAAAAAAAATGTTGAAAATCCCAATTCACCAATAAATTTTATTCATCAAAATGATTGTATTAATATTTTAAAAATAATAATCAATAAAAATATTTGGAACGAAACTTTTAATGCAGTTGCACCTTTTCATCCAACTCGAAAAGAATATTATACCCAAAAAGCTGCTGAATTTAAACTTGAAGCTCCAACATTTAATACAATTAATTCAAAAACAGGAAAAAGAGTAATTTGTACCAAAATTGAAACAATTTTAAATTATAAATTTAAACAAACAACCCTTTAATATTAGCAGCAAATAATTTTACAGCAATAGCGAGCAAAACAACTCCAAAAGTTTTTCGAATAACGCCCAACCCATTGTTACCCAACAATTTTTCGATTTTTGCAGACGATTTTAAAACGGCGTAAACCAAAATAATGTTTAAAATTATAGCAATAATAATGTTAATAGTTTGAAATTGAGACCGCAACGAAAGTAATGTTGTCATTGTTCCAGCTCCAGCAATTAACGGAAACGCTAATGGAACTATTGATGCCGAACTGGCTTCTTCCTCTTTATAAATTCGAATGCCTAAAATCATTTCCAATGCCAAAAAGAACAAAACAAACGAACCTGCAACGGCAAACGAATTAACATCAATACCAATTAAATTTAGCAGCTCTTCACCCACAAACAAGAAAACTATCATAATAATTCCTGCAACAATTGAAGCCTTTTCGGATTCTATATGTCCAAATTTTTTGCGTAAATCAACAACAATAGGAATTGTTCCAACAATATCAATAACAGCAAAAAGAACCATACTAACCGTTGCAATTTGTTTAAAATCTAATCCAAACATAGTTACTGATTTAAATTTAATTGATTGCAAAATTAGACTAAAACCTTTGTACTTTTGTAGAAATTAATAGTAATTTAAATTCTAAATTTGAATTTATAAATCCAACATTTAAATGTTTCAATTAGGAAAAACTATAGTTTCTGAAGATATTTTACAAAAAGACTTTGTATGCAATTTATCGGCTTGCCACGGTGCTTGTTGTGTAGATGGCGATGCTGGTGCGCCTTTAAACTTAGAAGAGACTAAAATTTTAGAAGATATTTATCCAAAAATTAAGCCTTTTTTACGAAAAGAAGGTATTGAAATTATTGAAAAATATGGAACTTGGGTTGTGGGTACCGATCAAGACTTGGAAACTCCATTAATTGATAATAAAGATTGTGC
>JAYUFJ010000037.1:0-2557 GCA_043738775.1 Flavobacterium sp.
CACAAACCATAGGTAGTTTCGGACTTTATAATTCGTTTAATTCAATTGGTGGAAATTATAAAAAATTAAGTTATTTTGGATTTGCTCAATATCGATATATGGAGGGTTATAGAGCAAATAGTGAACAATCACAATTATCTGGTTTCGGAAAAATTCAATACAATCAATCTAATGATTTGAATTTTGGAATTGAATATTCACTACTACGAAACAAATTAAAAATGCCAGGTGGATTGACTGACGAGCAATTTAACAACAATCCGAGACAATCTACTCGAAGCAGAAACTGGTTAGAAAGTCCGTGGAACGTTGTTACAGCATTTGTAAATTACAATCCATCTAAAAAAAGCACTTTGAGTTTCAAAACTAGTTATTTGTTTAGTAATAGAGCTTTAGTTTGGCGTAATGAAGACGGAGGACCCGAAGCCAGTGATGTTATTGACCCAGTTACCAATCAATTCGTTCCTAGAGAAGTTGGTAAAGAAGCAATGAACAATTTTACTACAGAAATTCGATACTCTCAAAAATATAATTTGTTTAATCAAGAGTCAACTTTGGCAGGTGGATTGCGTCACAGTTCGGCTTGGTTTAAGCGTCAAGGTGGAGGTGAAGGTACTACTGCAAGTGATTTTGATTTGAACATAACTGGTAATTGGGGTTACGATTTGGATTTTACAACTACTAATTTTGCTCCATTCATTGAAAATATTTTTAAAATTTCGAAACGTTTTTCTGTAACTCCAGGTTTTAGATTGGAATATTTAAAAAGCGGTATTAAAGGAAATAAAGAAACCGATGGTGAAATCCAAATTGTTAACGAATCAAAAACTCGAACTTTTGCACTTTTTGGTATTGGTACTGAATTTAAAACATCAAATAATACAAATATTTACGCAAATATTTCTCAAGCTTATCGTCCTGTTGATTATGGTCAGTTAGAACCTTTTGGTGTAACTTCTAAAATAGATCCTAATATGAAAGATTCGAACGGATTCAACTCTGATTTGGGTTTTAGAGGAACAATTAGCAATTATTTAAATTTCGATTTTGGTTTATTTTATTTAGCATACAATAATCGAATTGGTGTTATAGTTGGAGAATATCCAATTTCTGGCTATAGTTATTCAATTCGTAAAAATATTGCCAATAGCGTTCACAAAGGAGTTGAAAGTTATTTAGAGTTTAATATTTTGAAATTTTTAGATTCAAAATCGGCATATGATTTAAGTGTTTTTAATTCCTTTGGATATACTGATGCTCAATATACAACTGGCGAATTTAAAGGGAAACGTGTCGAAACCGCAGTAAAAATAATTAATAGAGTTGGTTTAATTTTTGGAACAAAAAATATTTCATCGACCTTACAAATGAATTATACAGGTGATGCTTTTGGTGATGCATCAAACGTTCGATTAAGTACCGATCCTTTAGCGGGTTACATTCCATCCTATACAGTTTTGGACTTTAGTTCACAATATCGTTTTAATAGTATCTCTTTTAAATTCGGAATAAACAACATTGCAAATAAGCAATATTTTACTCGTCGTACCGATGAATATCCTGGTCCGGGAATAATTCCTGCCGTTGGACGAAGTTTTTATTTAGGCTTAACTGCTAAATTTTAATACAAAAAGCCAATTTTTAATATAAAAATTGGCTTTTTTTTTGAAACATTTTTTTTTTTGGATTTAAGATTACGCTCATATAAATAATTTAAATGTCTAATATTCAAGGGGTAGTACTCTTTATTAAAATTAATTTTGTTTAAAGTTTAAAATAAATTTTTAATTATTAGTTAAAAAACTTGCTTAACCCGTTAATTAGACGGACATTGCATTCAAATTAATAAAAATAATTGGCAATAAATTTTGGCATTATTTTTGAAACTATTTTTATAAATACATTATTAACCAAAAATAAAACCGCATAAAATGTTTTTGCGTAAATACATTTAAATCTTTAAAATTTTGTCAATGAAAATTAAAAAATTACTTTACTTTGTTTTATTTTTAAGTTCAACATCTTTCTGTCAAAAGTTTACTTTTACTCCTTATTCCGAATTTTTAAATAAATATGTTTCTTTAACAGGAAACGTTAACTACGATGAAATTTATTTGAATAAAACGGAACTGGATCAAATAGTCAAAAGCTTTGAAGAAAATATTCCAAATGAAAAGGCTACCAAAAATGAAAAAATGGTATATTGGATTAATTCCTACAATGTCCATATGATTAAATTAGTAATTGAAAACTATCCGTTAACAACAATGAATTCAATAGTTGAACCTTGGAAAGTTAATTTTGTAAACTATAAAGGAATTGTAATCTCATTGGATTATATTGAGAATGAAATTTTAAGAAAAATGAATGATCCACGAGTACTTTTTGCTTTAAATAGTGCATCAATTTCTTCCCCTATTTTAAAGAATGAGGCCTACGAACTTGCTAGTTTAAATAAACAATTAAATTCAAATTGTTTGTTTTTTATAAATGATGCTACTAAAAATACGTTGTCTCTTGAAAAATCAGTTTTGTCAAAAATATTTTTGTGGTATAG
>JAYUFJ010000038.1:0-7096 GCA_043738775.1 Flavobacterium sp.
AACGTAAAAGATGTTACTACACAAAGTGGCAAAGTAGAAATTAATGAATTGTTACAGTATGTAGCACCTTCATTTAATGCAAGTAAACAATCAGGATCTGATGGAGCCGATCACGTTGATCCAGCAAGTTTACGCGGAATGGGTCCAGACCAAACCTTAGTTTTAATTAACGGAAAAAGAAGACACCAATCATCATTAATTAACTTGTTTGGTACAAGAGGACGAGGAAATACTGGAACAGACTTAAATGCTATTCCTGCTTCATCTATAAAAAGAATTGAAATACTTCGTGATGGTGCAGCAGCACAGTATGGCTCGGATGCAATAGCTGGTGTAATTAATATTGTTTTGAATGATAATGTAAATGAAGTAACTGGATTTGTATCATACGGAGTTTACGAAACTAAAGTAAAAGGTGATTTTTTACCAGGAACACCTAATACGCCAGGATATAGATTGGATCAAAATGGAAATGGAAACTCTTATGGTAGCGATAAAAGATTTGATGGAAATTCATTAAAAGTTGCTGCAAATTACGGAGTTAAAATTGGTTCAAAAGGTGGCTTTGTAAATTTTACAGGTGAATATTTTTCAAAAGAAAAAACTTTGCGACCTAGTTTTGATTTTAGAAAAGGATTTGGTGAAGCCGAAATAAAAAGTATCAACTTTATGGCAAATTTAGTGATTCCAATAACCGATAAAATAGATTTTTATGCCTTTGGAGGAAGAAATTACAGGAATACAGATGCTTACGCATTTACCAGAAATAGTGGTAAAAACGTAGTTGAGTCAATTTATCCTGGCGGTTATACACCACGAATTACCTCGAAAATTATAGATAATTCTGTAGTTGGTGGCTTTAGAACTAAAACGAATAACGGCTGGAAAATAGATTTAAGTAATGCGTATGGAATAAATAGTTTCGATTATACAATAAAAGGTACTATAAATGCAAGCTTACAAGCAAATTCTCCAAAAGAATTTAATGCTGGTGGATTTAGTTTAAGTCAAAATACAACTAATTTAGATTTTTCAAGAAATTTTAAAAGTATTTTAGGTGGATTTAACTTTGCTTTTGGAGGAGAATATAGAGTTGAGACTTACAAAATTTTCGCTGGCGAAACCGGTTCTTGGGCAACTTACGATACATTTGGTAACCTAATTACAAATCCAACAACACAAACTGCTCCAATTGATCCAATTTCTGGAAATCCTCGTCCAGGAGGTTCACAAGGTTTTCCAGGTTTTAGCCCAAAAAATGTTGTGAATCAAAGTAGAACAAGTAAAGCAGTTTATTTAGATACTGAATTGGATGTCTCGAAAATTTTTATGGTTTCAGCCGCTATTCGCTATGAAAATTATAGCGATTTCGGTAATACTTTAAATTTTAAATTGGCTTACAAACTTAAATTATCCGACGAAATTAGTTTTAGAAGTTCATTAAGTACTGGTTTTAGAGCACCTTCATTGGCACAAATTTATTTTAATACAAATTTTACAAACTTTAATTCGTCTGGAGCAACAGAGGTATTATTGGCGGCAAACGAAAGTAGTGTAACTAAAGCTTTTGGAATAAATAAATTAAAAGAAGAAAAGTCATTTAATGGTTCTGCTGGCTTTACAGCAAATTTTGGAGATGTTACTGCAACAATTGATGGGTATTTAGTAGATGTAAAAGATAGAATTGTGTTAACTGGATATTTTGATGCAACACAGTTAAATTTAAATGTTAACTCAGCACAATTTTTTGTAAACGGAGTAAATACCAAAACCAAAGGGGTCGATTTTGTTGTAGGTTGGAAACGTAATTTTGGTAAAAACAAATTTGGGGTTACCTTAATAGGAAACTACAATAGCATTAATGTATCTAAAGTGAAAAATAAAAATTTAGATGAAGAAACATTCTTCGGAAAACGCGAAGTTGCATTTTTAAAAGCATCGGCGCCAACAAGTAAATTTGGATTAAACTTTAATTACGATTCTAAATATTTTGATGCTGGCTTAGCATTTACTCGATTCAGTGAAGTAATTTTAGTAGACTATGCAGGTTTAGATAATGTTTATAATGCTAAAACTGTAACCGATTTAACGTTGGGGTTTAAAATACTAAAACAACTAAAATTAAGTATTGGAGCCAATAATTTATTAAATGTATATCCAACTAAACAAGATGAATCAGGAAACACCGAAGCTGGCGGCTATTGGGATTCTGTTCAAATGGGTTTTAGTGGTGCCTACTATTATACTCGATTGGGTTTCAAATTTTAAAAAAATATATCAACAAAAAAATCCTGATTAGTTCAGGATTTTTTAATTTTATGTATTGTGTAAAAAAGCTTGACGATTTAGTAGCGTTTCTTCGCTTTCAATATGATTGTCATCGGGAACACAACAATCAACAGGGCAAACTGCTGCACATTGCGGCTCATCGTGAAAACCTTTACATTCGGTACATTTTCCGGGAACAATAAAATACACATCATCAGAAATTGGAATTTGTGCAGCGTCCGAATCAACTTGAGAACCGTCCGGTAGTATAATTTTACCTTTCAATTTAGTTCCATCTTTATAGCGCCAATCGTCGGCACCTTCATATATAGCTGTATTTGGGCACTCGGGCTCGCAAGCACCGCAGTTTATACATTCGTCTGTTATAATTATTGCCATTTTTAAAATATTAAAAATTTGATGTGTAAGATTAGAAAAAAATTAAATAACCAATCTTCAAACTAACATTATTACTTATTTTTGTGCAAAATTACAATCAAATCTTGTTATAAACAAATAAACAAATGTTACAAAACGATAAAAAATTGGCTTTCGTAGAATTGGGTAAGTTTTTAAGCCAATTTACCCAAAATGAAACCTTTAAAAATAAGCAAGTTTTAAATAACGATTTGTTTTTTGATGATTTTTTAGCCTTAATAGAACTTTCACTATCACACAACGGTTGGTTTACCAAGGAGCAAGTTTGTTTTTCAATTCAATCGTGGGCAGAGGCATTGACCGAACAAAATTTAAATGTATGGCTTTCGAGTTATAATTTTTCAACATTAAAACCCAAAACCGTTGCTTTAATTTTGGCAGGAAATATTCCGTTGGTAGGTTTTCACGATTTTTTGTCAGTTTTAATTTCAGGACACTCGGTTTTGGTAAAAACATCATCAAACGATCAAAAATTATTGCCATTTTTAGCCAATTATTTAATTTCAATAAACGCCAATTTTAAAAATTTAATCACTTTTATTGAAGGTAAACTAGAAAACTTTGATGCAGTCATTGCTACCGGAAGTAACAATACGGCTCGTTATTTCGAATTTTATTTTAAAAACAAACCAAGTATTATACGTAAAAATCGAAATTCGGTTGCAGTTTTAAATGGTTTTGAAACAAAGGAAGATTTACAAAATTTAGGCGAAGATATTTTTAGGTATTTTGGTTTAGGCTGTAGAAATGTATCAAAATTATTTGTACCAAAAGGTTATATTTTTGATACTTTTTTTGAATCTATTTTTAATTATCAAAATGTAATTCATTACGAAAAGTACGCTAATAATTACGACTACAACAAAGCGGTTTTTTTAATGAGTAATTTTAAATTATTAGATAATGGTTTTTTAACTATCAAGCAAGATTCGAGTTACGCATCGCCAATTTCATCAGTTTTTTATGAGTTTTATGATGATTTACAAGAAGTTAAAAATAAATTACAATTAAACGAAAATAAAATTCAATGTATTGTATCGAAAAATTTAATCGATAATTCTATTGCTTTTGGAAAAACTCAAAAACCCGAACTTTGGGATTATGCAGATAATGTAGATACGATTTCGTTTTTATTAACAATTTGATTTACTCAATTTAAAATCTTTGCAAATAACTATTTCGTTATAGTTAATAACCTATTGATAAGATTACATTATTTAAATCGGATTTTAAATTGCTATAAACGAAATTTGTGTTAAAAATAAAATACCTATTTCAAAACTAAATGAATTTAAAAAAATTCAGAATTAAACTTACATTAAAATGAAAATTCATAATTACAGCGCAGGACCTTGTATTTTGCCACAAGAAGTTTTTGAAAAATCGGCACAAGCTATTTTAAATTTTAATAATTCTGATTTATCTATTTTAGAAATATCCCATCGAAGTAAAGATTTTGTTGCCGTTATGGACGAAGTGCGTGACTTGGTTTTGGAACTTTTAAATTTAAAAAATAAAGGATATCAAGCATTATTTCTTCACGGTGGAGCAAGTTTAGAGTTTTTAATGGTGCCTTATAATTTAATGAAAGTGGATGGAAAAGCAGCCTATTTAGATACTGGAACTTGGGCAAGTGGAGCAATTAAAGAAGCCAAACATTTTGGAGAAACAGTAGTTGTTGCTTCTTCAAAAGAGCAAAATTACAATCACATTCCAAAAAATTATAATGTCCCAAAAGATGCCAGTTATTTTCATTGCACTAGCAACAATACTATTTTTGGTACGCAAATAAAATCATTTCCGGAATTGAATATACCAATTGTTTGTGATATGAGTTCGGATATTTTTTCTAGAGTTTTAGATTTTTCTAAATTCGATTTAATTTATGCAGGAGCTCAAAAAAACATGGGTCCAGCCGGAACGACTTTAGTGGTTGTAAAAGAAGAAATCTTAGGAAAATCGAATCGCTACATTCCAAGTATGCTTGATTATCAAAATCACATTAAAGCGGAAAGTATGTACAATACTCCGGCAGTTTTCCCTATTTATGCATCACTTTTAACATTACAATGGCTTAAAAATTTAGGTGGCATTGCAGCTATAGAAAAATTAAACAACGCCAAAGCTGCATTACTTTACAACGAAATTGACAGAAATCCATTATTTAAAGGAGCATCAGTAATTGAAGATAGAAGTATTATGAACGCAACTTTTTTATTAAATGATGAAAATTATACATCCATTTTTGATGAAATGTTGAAAAAAGAAGGAATTTCTGGTTTATCAGGGCACCGCTCTGTTGGCGGTTATCGTGCTTCAATGTACAACGCTTTACCAATTGAAAGTGTTCAGTTATTAGTTGATGTAATGAAAAAATTAGAAACTAGTTTACATAATTAATTCAAAAAAATTAAATTTGGGTAACTACATTAAACTTTTAAATAAAATTTTAACATCAGTAAATAAAACTCTAAAAAAAAATAAGCATAAATGAAAATATTAGCTAATGACGGAATTTCAAAAAGTGGAATTCAAGCACTTGAAAATGCTGGTTTTGAAGTAATAACAATCAAAGTTGCTCAAGAACAAGTTGCCAATTTTATAAATGAAAATAAAATAAGCGTACTTTTAGTAAGAAGTGCCACAAAAGCAAAACAAGATTTAATTGACTCGTGCCCAAACCTAAAAATAATTGGTCGTGGTGGTGTAGGAATGGACAATATAGATGTAGAATATGCTCGTTCAAAAGGCATTCACGTGATAAACACCCCTGCATCTTCTAGCGAAAGCGTTGCCGAATTAGTATTTGCTCATTTGTTTTCGGGAGTTCGATTTTTACACGATTCCAACAGAACAATGCCTTTAGAAGGCGATACTCATTTTGAAGGATTGAAAAAGGCATACGCCAACGGAATCGAATTGCGTGGAAAAACTTTAGGAATTATTGGTTTTGGGCGTATTGGTCAAGCAGTTGCTAAAATGGCATTGGGATTAGGTATGAAGGTAATTGCTACTGATAAATTTGTTGGGAAAGCGGAGATAAAAGTTGATTTTTACAATGGTCAATTTATTAATGTTGAAATTGAAACAGAGCCTACTGAAGACGTTTTAAAACATTCCGATTTTATTACATTACACGTTCCTTCACAAGATGGCTATATAATTTCGGATAATGAAATTGCAATTATGAAAGATAATGTAGGAATTGTAAATTGTTCTCGTGGCGGAATTATTGATGAAGTAGCTTTAATAAAAGGATTGGATAATAACAAAATATTATTTGCAGGTTTGGATGTTTTTGAAAACGAACCAACTCCGGCTGTACAAATATTAATGAATCCAAAGGTATCGTTAACTCCTCATATAGGAGCAGCAACTTTAGAGGCTCAAGACCGAATTGGAACCGAGTTGGCATCGCAAATAATTAGTTTATTAAAAACAGAAAAGCAATAATTAATTTGATTACTTTTGTTACTAACCTTAAAACCTAACTAAAAATGTTTGAACAATTAACTCAATTAGTACAACAATTTGGACAAGAGCATGTTACGGACAATGCCAATGTGCCTAACGAACATAACGAAGCAGTAATGAGTCACGCAAGCGATTCAATTTTATCAGGATTAAAAAATATTGCTGGGCAAGAAGGAGGAAATGAAATGTTAGCAAGTTTGTTTCAAGGTAACAATGCTTCGGATACATCAAACCCAGTGGTTCAACAATTAACAAACAGCTTATCTGGAAGTTTAGGTGAAAAATTTGGACTTTCAAGTGATGCAGCCTCGGGAGTAGCGGGAAGTTTAATTCCCAAAGTTTTAGGTTCATTAATTGGTGGAGCAAAGGACCCAAACAATTCAAGCTTTAATATCTCGGATGTAATTGGAGCAATTTCGGGTGGAAGTGCAGGAGCATCTACTGGTGGCGGCGGATTAATGGACATGGTAACTAAATACGGCGGTATGGTTGGTTTAGATCAAAATGGTGATGGAAAAGTAGATATGAGTGATGCTGCAGCTGCTGTTGAAAAAAAAGGAGGCTTTGGAGCGCTTTTAGGGAAACTTTTTGGAAAATAAAAGTTTTTTTAAAATATAAATTTTAAAAGGTCAAGTTTTAGCTTGGCCTTTTTTGTTAAATTAATACTAATAATTGAATTGTAAATGTTTTTTTGTAAATTTATATTCTTTTAAAATATTAAAAATGATGAAAAAAATATTTTTTATCGGATGTATTTTAATTGCAATTTTAATTGGTTGCACAACTTCAAAAAAAGTTATTACAACAACTGAAAAAATAAAAAAACTTTCAGATACTTTACGAATTGCAAACGATTCGCTTAATTATGAAGTAATTATAATTGAACCAGGATTTAATTCGTGGTTAATTAGTCGAG
>JAYUFJ010000039.1:0-2550 GCA_043738775.1 Flavobacterium sp.
CCTTTTTTAACTGTACCCGAAAAATTAAAATTTGACAAATAGAAATTATTAAAGTAAACATAATTTCCAAACAAATCAATGGTTTTGTGATAAAAAGTAGTTGAATTGTGTAAAAATGATTCCATAATAAAAAGTGTAAACTCAAATATATAAAAAAATGGTTTAGTAATTTCTTACCAAACCATTTAATTTAGGTTCAACCCATTTTTATAAATTACCTAAAACTTTATCTTTCGGATAACGAACCTTATAGCTTAATCTGATTTTTTTAGTTTCGGCAGATAAAAGTTTTAATTGCCAAGTTAAAATTCCGGTTTCCAAATTAATTTTGGCATTATCACTTTGTAGCAACTCAATAGTAATTTCTTTGTCGGAACTTAATGGATATTGATCTTTTAAAAGCAAATCAACACCTTCTTTTTTATTGTTTCGTAAAATAATATCAAATGTAAAAGTCTGTTCTTTAAAAGAAGATAAAAATTTGGTGCTTGATTTTTCAACAACTCTTTCTCTTTTTATTGAAATTCTCTTGTCGCGACCCATACTCAAGTTTAAAGTATCCGATGTTTGATTCGGATTGATATTTGTTTTACCAACATACATTCCTTCAAAAATAATATTGGCATCACCTTGCAGCAAATTAAACTTGGAGTAATCGCTTATCTCGGCCAATAAAAAAGCTTCTTTTTCAACTCTTGGAACAGCATAATATTTATAGGTTGCAGGTAATTTAATTTCTTTTAATGCAACCGAATGTATTTTTCCGTTCGATAAAATATCGTATTGAATATCGATATCAAATGAAACATTTAATTGATTTTCGTTGATTGTAGTATAATTTGAAATTGAGCTAGTACTCGAATTAATGGCAATTCCTGCGGCTCTACCATTAAGAGATTGTATAACGTTTTGTCGAGAATCTTTTTTTAAATATTCAACTTCTTTTAAATAACCATTTTGATTTTGATATCGTAAAAACCAAGATTGTAAAAGTGGCGCCTGGTTATTCGCATTTGGCATTCCACTTGACAGGGTTAATTTTACTTTTTTCCAATCAATTCCCGAACTTTGAATCACTTGAGCTTTATACATCATATTTATTGGTGCTGCAATGCTTTCGGCTCTTAAATCGTAAAATGGTGACCAAGTTGCAGTATTTGTAACGTATGAAATGTCTAAAGGAACATTTCCTGCAACAGAATTCATAACTTGAAGAATTAATTTTCCAGATGATGATTTTTCGTCATTCTTTTCGCTAAAAGCTAATTTTTCGTTTAATTTAGAAAGTTTTTCGTTAAATTTATTGGCTTTTTCTTGAAGTAAAGCTATTGCGTTGTTTAATTCGGTTCGTTTATTATTGTAATAATCTACCATTTTCATTAATTCCAAAACATTTAAACCCGAATTTAAACCAAAAACTTGTTGGTTTTTATCCAATAACTCTATTGTTTTTGAATGAGAAACTATACTAGTTTGTAGCTTTGAAATATCTTTTTGAACCAAAATAATGCTGTCACGCACTTTTTTAATTACGGGTGAGTTTTCGTCAATTTCAAATTCTGAAATATAATTATCTGTAAATTGAACTGATAAAACGGTTAAGGAGCTTGGAGCTCCAATTTGTATTGTACTTTCATTAAGCGAATTTGCCACATTTTTAATAACAATTTCGCTATTGCCTAAGGGTAAATTTAAACTAGTTGTTTGTAAAAGTTCGGCAGCATTAAAGTAAACCGTAGCTGATTTTACTTTAGCCGATGTGAAAATTGGTTTTTGTGAAAAAGCTATTGCCGAAACAAAAAACAAAACTATAAATGATATTTTTTTCATAATAAAAAGGTTTTATACTTGTATAGAGTATGTTTTTTGGAAAAAGGTTGGGTAGCCATTTGAAAATATTTATAAAAAAAGTAAATTTGTTAAGAAAATTATTAAATCTTGAAAAGAAAAATGAATAAAATAGAACATATTGGTATCGCCGTAAAAAATTTAGAAACTTCAAATATATTGTTTGAAAAACTTTTTGGTGCTCCGGCCTACAAGTTTGAAGAAGTTGAAAGTGAAGGAGTAAAAACTTCTTTTTTTAAAAATGGCCCAAATAAAATTGAACTTCTAGAAGCAACAAATACTGAAAGTCCAATTGCAAAATTTTTAGAAAAAAAAGGCGAAGGCATCCATCACATTGCTTTCGATGTTTCGGATATTTATCAAGAAATGAAACGTTTACAAAGTGAAGGATTTATTTTAATTAATGAAAATCCTAAAAAAGGTGCTGATAATAAATTGGTAGTTTTTTTACACCCAAAAACTACAAATGGCGTTTTAATTGAATTGTGTCAAGAAATTGTAAATTAATTTTTGTAAAACACTTGTAACTTTAATAATTAATAGTATTTTTGCAATCCTGTTATAGGTCCTATAGCTCATTCGGTTAGAGCAACTGACTCATAATCAGTAGGTGCTTGGTTCGATTCCAAGTGGGACCACAAAAACCTTCAAATTTTTTTGAAGGTTTTTTACATAAATATGAGTTTTTGTTATATTTTATTT
>JAYUFJ010000040.1:0-2547 GCA_043738775.1 Flavobacterium sp.
AAAGATGATGCAGACGAAAATGAAACTAAAACAATAAATTTTAATTCTGCTTTTAGAACTGCAAATTTTGAGAATATAAGGGTTGCATATAGTAACGAAGTTTTTGAACTATGGTTATTATTACATCTAAAGGATATTAATAGTTCTAAAAAATTACCAAGAAGCGAGATATATGAAATATTGCAATCTCAAATTCGTAAAACAAAAAAATACTCTGATTATATATATGAACACAGAAAGCCAAAATCAAAAACAATTGAAATAATTTTTGAAATAGGCAACGTTAACTTAGCAATTAAAAGAGCGCAAAAATTATTAGAAAAACAGAAAAATATTGAACCGATTAATGCAAATCCAAGTACAAAAGTCCATCTTTTGGTAGAAAGATTAATGGAATGGATAGTTTACTTTTCAAATTAACACCAAAAAACGCCAGCAGTTAACAACAGCAGTTCCTATGCAAAGCATCATTACTTTTGAGTGGGTTATGTGTTGGTTATTTTTCGAGTATAAAATTCCGTTTCAAGGGCTTGTTGGAAAAGTTGGCAACAACTTTTTATCTGCCGAAAGCATTTGACTAAAAAACAAATATAATTAGTATTTTGGGATTACGATAGCGGTAGTAGCCAATTATTAAGTATATTTCATTACTCAAAAACACCCTCTTTTTCTCCATCAAACCAAGCGTAAACCATACTTTGATGCGAATTTTGATGATAAATATTACCTTGATTGTCAATTCCTATCGCCCCAGCAAAACCATCAAATGGAAGCAACTCGGTAAACGTTTTTTCGAAAGCTTTTTCAATTGAAAATCCGTCGGTAATTCTAGTTACTATTTTTGCTGCCACGGCACCACTTACGATGTCTTCTCCTACTCCGGTCAAGCTTACGCCGCAAAATTGGTTGGCATAATTTCCAGCAACGGTTGCAGAATCGGAAATGCGGCCGGGTATTTCAAATCCTTTTCCTCCCGTTGAAGTGGCTACTGCTATTTTTTTATTTGAATCAAAGGCTACACAACCTACCGTTCCGGTACCTAAACTTTTTAACTTAGCTTCGTATTCTTGCCGTCGTTGCGGAATTTCGGTCGAAAAAACTTCGAATCCGTTTTGTCTTGCAAAATTAGTTGCTCCGCTTCCGCCCAAAATTTTGTCGTCGTAATTTAATAAAACTTGGGCTACTTTAATAGGATTTTTAACTTGCTCAATATTAATAACCCCACTCATTTTACAGGTTTCTCCGTCCATTAAAGCGGCACTCATTCGTATTTTTCCGTCGTTTTGAATTTGCGAACCAATTCCAGCATTGAATAATTCGTCATCTTCTAATTGTGATACTACATAAACTACTGTTTCTAATGCCGAATGTGATTTCATAAATTCATAACCGCTTTTGACAATTCGTAATAAAGCGATTTGTTTGGCGACTTTAGTTTCTAAATTAATTCTTGATTCGGAAAAAAAACCTCCGTGTATTATTAGTTTCATATTTTTTAATTGAAATAAAAAGTTTTTTAAATTTTAGGGATTAAAGAGTAATTGTGAAATTTTAAAGTTTTGAAATAAGACCATTAAATAGAAACATAAAATATTGTAAACTTCAATTAATTGTAATTACAAATAAAATATAAAATCTAATTTTTTTTTAATCTTAAAATCTTAATATTAAATATTTTAAACATATTGAGATGACTGAATATACATTTTAAAAGTACTCAAATCAAACGTATCATGCATACTTAAAACGTGAGTTACCAAATGATTTATAGAAATAGGTTGCCCTAGTTCAACTTGGGTTAAATTGGTGTCTTTAATTTCACGTCCATCAACTAGTATTACCAATCCTGAACCAATAGCCTCCATTAAATTGTTGTTAGTTATTAAAAGTCCTGTATCTTCTCCTAAACCAATACCTAATGTTTTTGGGTTACCTACAACCGATTGAAATAAACGTCCAATACGACCACGTTGCACAAAATGAGTATCAATTACAACACCATCAATTAAGCCTAAACCACTTGTAATTTTTACTTCACCTTTCAACAATGCTTCCGAACTACTACCTTGATAAATCATATTATTACTTGCTGCGGCTGCACCTGCTGATGTACCAGCATAAATAAAATCTTCGTTTCGATATTTATCCAATAAAATGTCATGAAAGGGTGTTCCTCCTAAAATTGAAGTCAATCGCAATTGATCGCCACCAGTAAACATTACAACATCAGCTTTTTTTAAACGGTCTATAATTTCAATATCCATTGCTTGTTCACGACGTTCAATGTTTAAAACATCAACATTGTCTGCCCCTAAATAATGAAGTGCTTTAACATACTCTGGACCAATTTCTTTTGGGATTTTTGATGCAGTTGTAACAACTTCTATTCGAGAATTTTCTTTGTGCTTTGATTCACTTATTATGCGTTTCAAAATGCCTGTTTCAAAAAAATTTAAGTTTTTTGCCGCATTTTTATCTAAATCAGTTTCAGTGAAACTACCTTTATCAACAGCTCCTCCAATTATTATAAGTTTTCCTTTAATTTCC
>JAYUFJ010000041.1:0-2534 GCA_043738775.1 Flavobacterium sp.
CAATATTAATAAAAACAAAGTTCTAATTATATTTAATTGATTTAAGAATTATAAGCAATAAAAAAGCGATAATTTCTTATCGCTTGCTTATTTTGTTATGAGTAATTTGCCTTTGTAAAGTACATTTAAACCGATCAATGCCATCTATACGTAATTTTGCATGTTTTGTAGAACGCCCTTGTACCCGTTTACGCCACATTTTAAAACTCGAAAGTTTCATTTCGGAACGCATTAACTCAATAGTTTCTTGTTCAGATATTCCGAATTGCATTTTTATTGCATCAAAGGTAGTTCGGTCTTCCCAAGCCATTTCAATAATACGATCAATTTCAATTTCGGTAAACTTTTTGGGAATAACTTTATCCATCTTACAAATTTGCAAAATTTTTAAAAATAGCAACTTACAACAATTGTTAAAATAGTAATAATTTTAATCAAATTTGTTTTTAATATAGTATTTGCCTTCTAAATCTTCATCAAAATCGTCAACGACAGTTGGCTTTGGTTTTGGTTTACTTCCAACAACTTTTTTTTTCCAAAGTTCAAAATTGTCTTTAGAAAGTTTCTTTTTCATAATTTCATTCACATCGGCTTCCAAAATTCCAAATTCTTCTTTAATAGTTTCGTAAGGCTTTTTATCTTCTTGAGCCATTGTAATTAATCGTTCTGTTTGTTGATAATCTAGTTCAACTTTTTTACTTTATGTTCCACTAAATGTGCTAAATAAGCTCCAATTAAGTCAAGCAACAACAACCCGATTAATGTAAAAACCCAAAAGTTGATTTTTGGCAACCAAAATAATAATCCAAATTGGTTTTGAGATGTGAAATTTGCAGTTTTTAAAAGCAAAAATGCCAAACAAAAATTAACTATGATTGAAGTCAAAGTAAAAAAAATATTAATCCCAGCGTGATGAATTTTATTGTATCGAAATTTAAAAAACGGAAATGAATTTTCTATCATCCAAAAAATAGCAATTCCGCCAGCAAGAATAAGCCCACGATGCGATGATGGAATGGTATTAAAATAAGAAATTATAGTTTCCATAAAAAAAAATTTATTCAAATATAATAAAAAAAGTTTTTAAAATAATTTTTTGATTTTATTTATATTGAATTTTAATTGTTAACTATTTTTTTAATTCAAGATAAATTTTTGAATCTATCATTAAACCTTCATTATGTTCAAAATAAATTATCCCGTTTTCGCTTTTGGCTTCAATTAAATAAAAATTTCCTCTAAAATAACAATTTTGAACTACAACTTTTAAATCCGATTTCGATACTATTTCAAGTTGACTTGGATAAACCAATTTTAGTTCTCCATTAATTTTAATTTCATTTATATCTCCAAAAAGAGAGGCTATGTATTTATTTTTTGGATTTTTATAAATTAAATTAGGGCTATTTTTTTCAATAATTTTGCCTTCTTTAATCACAATAACTTCATCAGCAAACGATAAAATATCGGTGCTGTCGTGAGTAGCAATTAATGTTGTAATTTGATTTTGTTGCAAATAATTAAACAAATTTCGGCGCAAACTGTTTTTTCTAAAATTATCAATATGACTGAAGGGTTCATCAAGTAATAAAACTTCTGGTTGCAAAGCTAAAACTCTTGCCAATGCTATACGTTGCATTTGTCCGCCACTTAAATTTTTGGCTTTGATTTTGGCAAACTTAGTCATTTCAACCACCTCCAAAAGTTCGTTAATACGATTTTGTTTTTTTGAAGCATCACTATTTGACAAAAACTTGCCTACATTTTCTGAAACAGTTATAAAGGGCATTAAATCAAAATCTTGAGCCAAGTATTTCATAAAATCAGCTCCTGGAATTAAATTGTATTTTGGTCCTAAAATTTGGGTTTTATTCCAAAAAATTTGACCGTTTTGCAAATCGTGAATTCCATACATTAGTTTTAATAAAGTGCTTTTTCCGCAACCACTTTCGCCAATTAATGCAATTATTTTACCTTTATCAACATTAAAATTGATATTTTCAAGAGTAGTTTCTTTATGATATGAAAACGAAATGTTTTTTACTTGGAGCATTTTTTAAATTTATTCAAATTTAACAATTTTAGGAAAAAAAAGAGCGACGCCTTTAAAAAAGGTATCGCTCTTCAACCTAAAACAAAAACTATTTTATAAATTTTTCAAAAGTTTTGGTAGTTACTCTTGCTTTTAAATCGTGTAGCAAGTTGTACAAACCAAAAAATGTTCTGTTGATATATAAAAAATGTTTGGACCCACGGTTACCATTCATTTTTCGTAGTTGAGTGTCTTTAGTAAGTTTTTCACCCATTGTAGCTATATTTCCAAAAAATTCTTCATCAGAAAAATCGAAAAAATCATTGTGAAAAGGTAAAGTAAATAAACTTAACAATTCGTGAAACATTTTAGTAAAATACTCGATTTCTTCCTTTGAATCGTCCAACCTTAAAATTTCTAATTCGTACAATTTTTCGTTAAACAACACCGGATTATTAATAACCGATGGAGTTGCCAATTCAAAATAAGGAACATAAAATTC
>JAYUFJ010000042.1:0-2533 GCA_043738775.1 Flavobacterium sp.
CAAAAAATAAGTGATGCCTTTGAAGAATTCTCTAACTCTGCCCAAAAAATAGGAATTTATACTGCGACAGACTATGTTGATATTTTGCAAAAATTAGTAGAAAAATGGCAAATTGATAAAATGGTTAATTTAACAGACGAAGCCGAAAAAGCCCGTGATTATTTAATGAAATTACCAGCTCGAATGGCAAAAATATCTGAAAGATTAGTAGCCCCGACTGAAACTGCTATTTTTAAATGGGTGCAACCCGCTTTAGTAGTCTAGATTTAAAATTATTAATTTTTTTGTAATGATCTTAAATTAGATTGAAAAAACTATAATTTAGACTTTTTTTAAAAGTTAAAATTTATAAATAAAAATTTGAAAAGAATTTCAAATAAATGGAATTGAATGTTGATTTTTTAAGTTTATTAACTTTAAGGATCAACATTTTTTTATAAATAAAAATCTTAAATTTTTTTGGTATTAAAAGCTTAATAAAAATCTAAATTAATACATTAATGGAGAGTATTATTGATAAAACCATAATTTTCGTTAAACAACAACTTCAAAATGCCGAAGGCGGTCACGACTGGTTTCATGTTGAACGGGTTTACAAAAATAGTTTGTACATTGCTAAAACCGAGAACTGTAATGAAATTGTTGTACAACTTGGTGCTTTACTTCACGATATTGCCGATAGTAAATTTCATAATGGCGACGAAACATTGGGTTCAAAACTAGCTAGAGAATTTCTTGAATCTCAAAACGTTTCGGAGGAAATTATTTTACATAGTATCAATATTATAGAAAACATTTCGTTTAAAGGTGGTAATTTTGATAAAAAATTTACTTCAAAAGAACTTGAAATTGTTCAAGATGCTGATAGGCTTGATGCCATTGGAGCAATTGGAATTGCGAGAACTTTTAACTTTGGAGGATTTAAAAACAGACAACTTTATAATCCAGAAATTCTTCCAAATTTAAAAATGACCCGAGAGGAATATAAAACTAATGAAGCCCCAACAATTAATCATTTTTACGAAAAATTACTTTTATTAAAAGATAAAATGAATACCGAAACTGGTAAAAAAATTGCTCAACAACGGCATCAATATATGAAAGGGTTTTTAAAACAGTTTTTTGATGAATGTAATGGGTTTAAATAAAAAACGGCATCAATTTAAGATGCCGTTTAAAATTATATGATTAAAATATTACCAAATTTTAACTCTTTTTTCTGGAGCAATATACATACCGTCACCTTCTTTAATATCAAATGCTTGATAAAAAGAATCTACATTTTGTAATGGTACATAGGCACGGTACATTCCAGGTGAATGCGGATCGGTTTTAACTTGATTTTTTAAAGCTTCGTCACGCATTTTTGATCGCCAAACGGTTGACCATGAAATAAAGAAGCGTTGATTAGGAGTGTAACCATCGATTAAGCCTATTTTTTTATTTTTTAAATACAATTGCAAACCATCATAAGCTGCATTTACGCCACCCAGGTCGCCAATGTTTTCGCCTAAAGTAAATTTACCATCAACATGAGTACCAGGTAAAGGCTCTAAAGCACTGTATTGATCGGCCAACGCAGTACCCAACGATGTAAATTTAGCTAAATCATCTTTGGTCCACCAATCTACTAAATTTCCATCGGCATTGTAAGTTGCTCCCGAATCATCAAAACCATGTGATATTTCGTGACCAATTACTGCTCCAATTCCGCCATAATTTACAGCTTCGTCTGCTTTATAATCATAAAATGGTGGTTGTAAAATGGCTGCAGGAAACACAATTTCGTTGTAGGATGGATTGTAATAAGCATTTACTGTTTGTGGGCTCATTCCCCATTCGGTTTTATCAACTGGTTTGTTTAATTTTTCTAAATCTTTGTTCCAACTCCATTTTCCAAGGTTAACAATATTATCGAAATAAGTACCGCCTTCGGTTGGGCTTTTGATTTCAAGTTTCGAATAATCTTCCCATTTATCTGGGTAGCCAATTTTTATAGTAAGTTTATCTAATTTTTCGTTGGCACTTTTCTTTGTCGATTCGGCCATCCAGGTTAAATTAGCAATTCGTCCTCGGTAGGCCAAAATAATATTGTCAATCATAGCTTTAGCTTTCACTTTTGCTTCAGCAGGAAATTTTTCATCAACATATAATTTTCCAAGTGCTTCGCCCGCAACACCATTTACAACTTGCAATGCTTTTTCATTACGTGGGCGTTGCTTGATTGCTCCGGTTAATGTTTTTCCGTAAAATTCCCAGTTGGCTGTTTCAATTTCGGTCGATAGTTGCCCTGATGCTCCACGAAGTAGCATCCAACGCATATAGGCTTTCCAATCGTCAACTTTGTTATCGGTAAAAATACTTTGTAAAGCAGCCATATATTTGGGCTGAGTAACAATTATATTATTGGTATTTTTTAATCCAACTCCTTTTAAATAAGCATCCCAATTAATTATTGGCATTTTAGTTTGCAATTCGGCAACCGTCATTGGGTTGTACTGTAATTTACTATCTCGTCGTTCAACTCGTGTTA
>JAYUFJ010000043.1:0-6980 GCA_043738775.1 Flavobacterium sp.
GCAATAATACAAATGCTACATAAATGCAAAGCAAAGGTTGAAAAAACCAAATTAAAATGTGTTTTTAAATTGGTTTTGGAACAATATTGTGTCCAAATTACCAAACCGATTCCTAAAGCTAAACCAGAATATGCCAAAGTAGGATTGGAATACACTTCGTTTACGATTAAAGTTTTTGGCGTAATTGAAATACCAACATAAGCTGCAAGTCCAGTAATTGCTATTGATAATGCACTTTTATTGTCAAAATAATAGGCAACAGTAAACGCTATTACACTTCCAACCAAGGAAGCGATTCCGAATGAATTTCCGAATGTTTGGTATTGAAATTGAAGATAACCAATAAAGGTACAACTTAAAATTGTACCTAATAATACCAAATAATCATAAAGAGGATTGTCAAACAAAACCTCAATATTACTGTAACCTTTTGATTTTTTATACGATAAATAAAAGCAAATAATAGTAATAATTAAAATTGATACCAAAATAACAGTATGCCCGATGGTATTAATATTTTTGTAAATTAAAATTCCAATTCCGGTTGTAAAAAGCACTACTGATAGATACAATAAAAAACGTAATTCGTTATGAAGTGAAAAAATATTTAGGTCACGATAAGTTTTAATTTCGTGATGTTGTTGTTGCGATATTAAATTTTTTTGTAGCAGTTCATCAATTGCATTTTCTTTAAAATTTACCATATTTTTATTTTAAATATTTATCGGTTTGTTGCTCTATTTTGTCTTTTAGTTTTTCTTTTTGATCAGGAAAAAAGCCTTGTATTATTAAAAATATGCCAAAAACCATCAAAATCACACTTATAATTCGTTTAATTTTATAGATATTGTAAGGTGTAAGTTTTGATTTAAGTTTTTTAGCCAGTTGAATTTTCAAAACATCAACAAGTAAGTAAGTAAGTAAAATAGTGGAAATAAAAATTACAATTCGGTTGGTTTCCATATTTAATTTTGGTCCAAAAATTATAATAATTCCCAACCAAAAACCCAAAACCCCAATATTAATAAAATTTAAAAAGAAGCCTTTAATAAATAATTTTAAATAATTTTTTTGTGGTACAATATCATCATCAATATTTTCTTCTTTCTTTTTTTTGAAGTCTTTTTTGTCTTTTAAAAAAGAAATTATCCCGAAACTAATCATAATAATTCCTCCAAAAATAAATAATCCAGGATCATCTTTTAATTTTTCGAGTATAGTGCTTGTACTAAAATAGGCAATTAAAATAAATACAACATCACCAAATACAACACCTAAATCAAAAATCATTGCTGCTCGAAAACCCTTTAAAATACTTGTTTCAAGCAATACAAAAAAAACTGGACCAATTGTAAAAGCCAATAAAATTCCCCACGGAATAGCTGAAAGTATGTCTTGAATCATTAAAAAAAGTTAGCAGTTAAAAGTTTAAAAGTTTAGTTAAAACTTAAAAAACCAACTGCAATATAATGATTAATTTTTATCTTTTATAAAAACACGTTCGCTATCTTTTTTAATTTCTCCACCAGCAATAATTTTTTTATTTATTTGTTTTGGATTTCCATAGATGGTTATATCACCACCAGCACGTACTTTTGCATCAACCAATTCAATTGCAAATACATCGGCTTCTGCTCCAGAATTTGCTGTAATTATAGTTTGATTGGTAATTAATTTATCGGCTTCCAAAACGCTTCCTGAACCCAAAACGGCATCTTGATTGGTTGCTTTTCCTGAAAGATATACTTTTCCTCCAGATGAAACTTTAATAGTTACGCGATTTACTGCCAATTTAACTTTGATTTCAGCACCTTCTTTAACAATAATATTAAAACTTGTTGCTTTAAAAACTTCATCTGAAGAAATTCTTGAACCTTCGTTGGCTTCAAGAGCATCAATGTTTTTATAATAAACCGTTGCCGAAACATTGCCACCAGAAAGAATTTTTAATAAAGGCATTCGTATTTTTAACTCGCCATTTTTGTTTACAACTTCTACATCTTCCGAGCCGCTTCCGTTCAATAATATTTTGTTTTCGTCGGATTGGATTAAATTTACTTCTATCTTGTCAAATGAAGTTACTTTATTGAAATCTCCTAGCTCTTTTTCTACTTGTGAAAAAGATAATTGAGTGAATAATAGTGATAAAAAAAGTGTTTTTTTCATAATTTAAATTTTATTCGTTTTTTCTTAAAAAATTAAAATCCAATTGCTTTTTAACCAAATCGGCATTTTTTACTTTCACATAAACTTCGTCGCCAAGCTGTAATATACTTTTTGTTACTTGCCCAACCAGTGCATATTGTTTATCATCAAAGGTATAATAGTCGTCTTTTATTTCACGAATACGACACATTCCTTCACATTTATTAGAAACAATTTCTACATAAATTCCATATTCTGTAACACCCGAAATTACACCTAAAAATTCTTCGTCTTTGTGATTTTGCATATACTTAACTTGCATATACTTTATTGAATCTCGTTCTGCGTTGGTTGCTAAACCTTCCATATTACTGGCGTGAACACATTTTTCTTCATAAATTGATGCGTCAACCGATTTTCCTTCATCTAAATAAAACTGTAACAATCGGTGCACCATAACATCCGGATATCGACGTATTGGCGAGGTAAAATGACTGTAATAATCGAATGCTAAACCATAATGACCAATGTTTTCGGTAGAATATTTGGCTTTACTCATCGTTCTAATTGCCAAAGTATCAATTAAATTTTGTTCTTTTTTTCCGTTAACTTCGGTCATTAAAGTATTTAATGATTTTGAAATTTCTTTTTTGTTTCGCAAATCAATTTTATATCCAAATTTTGAAATCAAGGCTTGCATTGCAAATAACTTGTCTTCGTTTGGTTCATCGTGAATTCTATAAATAAAAGTTTTCTTTTGTTTACCTATATATTCCGCCACTTTTCTATTGGCTAAAAGCATAAATTCTTCAATTAAATGATTGGCATCTTTACTTTGCTTGAAATAAACTCCCTCGGGTTCGCCTGTTTCATCTAAATTGAATTTAACTTCGACTTTATCAAACGAAATTGCTCCGTTTGCAATTCGTTTTTTTCGTAAAATTTTGGCCAATTCGTCTAATTTTAATGTAGCTTCTACTAGTTCATCGGACACAAAAAAATCGGCTCCTGTTAATGAAATATTGGCTGGAATTTTATTTACCTTATTTTTTGATAACGTTTTTATTTTTTCATTTTGATCATCAATAAGCAACTTTTTTTCATCGTAATTATATTTTTTGGTGTTGCTTTCAATAATCACTTGTGCTTCTTCGTAAGCAAATCTTTGGTCGGAATTTATTACAGTTCGCCCAAACCATTGGCTTAAAACTGTGGCTTTATCATCAATTTCGAAAATAGCCGAAAAAGTATATTTATCTTCATTTGGTCGTAACGAACAAGCAAAATTCGATAAAACTTCGGGTAACATTGGCACAACTCTATCAACTAAATAAACTGATGTTGCTCGTTGATAAGCTTCATCATCTAAAATTGTTCCTTCTTGTAAATAATACGAAACATCTGCAATGTGAATGCCAATTTCATAATTTCCATTCTCTAGTTTTTTAAATGAAAGTGCATCATCGAAATCTTTTGCATCGCGCGGATCTATTGTATATGTGAGTGTATTTCGCATATCACGACGCTTTGCAACTTCACTTTCGTGGATAGAAGTGTCTATTTTTTGGGCGAAAACTTCAACTTCAACCGGAAATTCTGAAGGTAAACCATATTCGGCTAGAATTGCGTGAATTTCGGTATTATGTTCACCTGGTTTTCCTAAAACTTTCAATACAGTTCCAAAAGGTGAATCAGCTTTTTTGGGCCAATCATCAATGTTTACCAAAACAACATCGCCTTGTTCGGCTCCGTTATAATTTTCTTTTGAAATAAAAATATCGGTGTACATTTTTGGATTTGCAGTTGCTACAAATGCAAAGTTTTTTTGAATATCAATTACACCAACAAATTCTGTTTTTTTACGTTCTATAATTTCAATTACTTCGCCCTCGGGGCGTTTACCACGACGACGATTATAAACATATACCTTTACTTTGTCTTTATCTAAAGCACGATTTAAATTATTTGTTGGAATAAAAACATCTTCTTCAAATTCTTCACAAATAAAATAAGCGGTTTTTCTTGAAGTCATATCAATTGTACCTTCATAATAATCTTGTGAAATGGCTTTTACAAGATATTTTCCTGGCTCACTTTCGATAATTATTTTTTGCGAAGCGAGAATTTTTAAATCTTTTATAATTTCGTTTCTACTTTTAGTATCATCCAATTCTAAAATAACACATATTTGCTTGTAATTGAATGGTTTATTGGCATTTTGCGATAGTATTTTTAATATTTTTTCAGAGAAAGTTTTCTCTTTATTTCCAAATTTTTTTGGGAATTTACTCATTTTTAATTTATTATATTAATCAAATTTAGTGAATAGAAAATAGAAAATTGAGAAAATAAAATAGATTTAATAAAAATATAATTTTTAGAGATTATTTTAAAGTTTAATAGTTAAAGGGTTAAATTGTAAATTTGAATAAAATTATACATTTTAAAAATAAATCAATGAATCAATTTGTAACTATAACTACATTTAATTACGCCTACGAAATTATAGTTTTAAAGTCAATTTTACTAGATAAAAAAATTGCCCATTTATTTAAAAATGAGCATTTAGTTAGCGTAAATCCAGGAGGAACTTTTGGTTATGGTGGTATTGATTTACAAATTCATCCGAATGATTTTAAAGTTGTTCAAGAAATATTAGATGATTTAAATAATCGAATGGAAATTGTTTAATTTAACTAATTTTTTATTACAGTTTTAGTTGCCTTTCCTTTATCGGTAACAACTTCAACATAATAAGTGGCTGTTTGTAATTCACTCATATTAATATCTTGTTTAGTATCTGATTTTATAAATTGTCCTAATGAATTATAAATACTTACTTTTAAAAGTTTCAAATTTTCATTTAAATTTATATTTAAAATATCCGAAGTTGGATTTGGGAAAATACTAAAATTTTGAAGTACATATTCATTCGAATTCAATAAAACTGTTAAATCATATACTCTTACTTGACCAGAATCAGTTCCATTAGCATCACTAAAAGGTAATCCACAAGCTAATGTATTTCCATCGGTAGATAAAGCAACGCACCAACCTAGTTTATCTTCGGCAACTGGACCGTCAACATCAATTCCTTTTTGAACCCAAGCACTTGAAATAAATTTAAAATATCTTGCTTGACCTGAATTTGTTCCATTTCCAGCATTGTTTGGTGCACCAATTGCAATTGAAAGTCCATCACCAGATAATGAAACACAAGATCCAGATAAGTCTCCGACAGATTCACCGTTTATGTTACTGCCTTGTTTGTACCAAACATTACTAATATTTTTAAAAACCCGAACACTTCCTGAATTAAATCCATTATTAAAATTTCCAGGTGATCCTATTGCTACCGTACCACCATCTGAAGATAAAGAAACACTAGATCCCGAAGAATCATTGGTTCCTTCGCCATTAACTGAAACTAATGTAGCCCAACTACCAAATAAATTTTTAAAAATTTTAACAGTACCCGAATTAAATCCACTATTACTGTTAAATGGGGCACCTACTGCTAAAATGGAGCCGTCGGCAGATAAAGAAACAGAAGTTCCAAATTGATCACCTGTTGCTTGACCATATAAATTTCCTCCGTAAGGATTCCAACTACCTAATGCGTATTTATACACTTTTACGTGACCCGCGAATTGCGCTGAATTACTGTTGAAAGGAGCACCTATTGCAACTATACTACCATCGGAAGATAATGAAACGCTAGAACCTGATAAATCACCCGATGCGAGACCAATTAAAGCAGCTCCTTGCTGTGTCCAGACGCCAGATATAAATTTAAAAATCCTAACTTTTCCTTTATCTAATGGAGCGCCAACTGCAACTGTACTTCCATCAGAAGATAATGCTAAACTACTTCCTAGATTATCGGAAGCTGCATAACCATCTATATCTAAACCTTGTTGTACCCAAGCGTTACCTATTTTTTTGTAAATTCTAACTTGACCAGAATTTGAAAAAGAGCCATCATTATTTGGAGCTCCAACAGCTAAAGTTGTTCCATCTGATGATATTGAAATATTAAAACCAGACAAATCTCCTAGAGCTTCACCATCAATAGATTGTCCAATTTGGACTTGTGCAGAAATAGATATTGTAAAAAGTAAAAAAAGTAATTGTTTTTTCATTCAATTGGTTTTTTAATGTTATACAAATATATAATAAAATCAATATAAAAAGTTATTAACATAAAAATTGTGTGAATTTATTAAATATTTACCTAAATATAAAGGTTTTAGAACATTATAAAAGCATTTAAAAAAAAATTGTTCATAAAAAGTATATAGGTAAATTTCAATTTTAATATAAAAATTAAAGTTTTGAACAATTATTAAAAATTAAATAAAAATTAAAAATTAAATAAAATATTTTAATGGTTATTATAGTATGTTAATTTGTACAATAACTTTTTTATATTTTCTTTTTTTTTAAAGTTAATGTTATTTATTTTGATTTATTAACATAGTTATTTGTTTTTAAAATACTCATTTTAAACATGTTTTATTAATTAATAAACAGTTGTTAGTAACATAAAAATAGATTTAATTGTAAATAAGTTTTATTTTTAAAACTGTTAAAAAGAAATAATTTTATAGTAATAACTTTTCAAAAAAAAGAGGTAACTAAATTAGGTTTTTTAAGTTCAGTTTTTGATTACAATTTTAATTGACACAACATCAAAATAGTTTTAAAATTCTATCCAAAGTTATCAACATGTTTGTTAAATTAACATTAACTGATTGTCAATGAATTGTAAAAATATATAAACAATGTAAATTTAATATTATCTATAGCATTGAAAATCAATGTTTTAAAATTAA
>JAYUFJ010000044.1:0-2504 GCA_043738775.1 Flavobacterium sp.
CCGTTGGTAGCCGAAGTCTCTGCCAAGAAAACATTTCGTCCATAAAAATCGCCGAAATCGGAAATCCATCTTGACTTAAAAACCGAATTTCCTCTTGAAATTGGCATTGCGTGAAAAACACTTATTGGTCGTTTGCTGTATTCTGCCAATGCTGTAAAAAATGGTGTTTCGAATCGATCATTTATGCCACTTATTATCGATAAATGTAATTCTTGCAAATCTTCCATTCGATAAAAAATACGTCGAAAAGTTTTAACAGTGCTGTCATCTAAATGTGTTAGCGAAGTATCAGTAATATAATAAATATCTAATTCTGGTCTGAATTGGTGAATGTATTTACCTAATAAAGTGCCTAAATCTTGATCGAGTATGTCTTTTAAATCGATTTTTAATACGTTCTGGATAAAGGGTTTAATTAGTTTATTAACGTTTTTGGAATAATGCAATGGCGCATATCTAATAACGGCTACTTGTATATTATAATTAAAAAAAAGGCAAATCAATGCATCTTGAAAAGATCGCTGTACGACAAAATCATAAGTGAAATTGTCTCTCGGATCTATTAATTCTTTTGATTTCTTTTTTAATAAATCTTCTTCTTTTGGCGACAAATCTTCGACATACAAAACCTCGAATGAATTGCTTTTGGCATCTAGAATTTTTTTGCTTTTAGAATTTTCTAAACTTTCATAAAAATCTGGTTTCAGCTCTGGATTTGTTCTGTAATTGTCGCTTACTAACAAAGCAACAATTTCGGCAACTCTATGACTTACGGCTTTAAATTCGCATTTTTCGACTGCATTGATAATTTGATTTGTTAACGTAAATCCTGGATAAGCAAAATATTGTTCGATACATAACAAATTTTGCATAACCTCGTTCATTACTTTCAACCGCTCATTAAAACTAGCGTGTTGCAAATTAAAAGTAATCTGATTGCTTTGTTCTTTTAACTCATTCCATAAATCAACACGAAGCTGATTTACATTGTAATGTTTTGAGACCATATTTAATTATTAAAAGAATTAATTTTTTGAATGCAATGCCAATCTATTTCCTTCAGAATCTATAAACATTGCAAAATATCCAACGGTTTCGCTCAAAAAAGTTTTTTCCATTACAACGCGTCCGCCAGCTTCGTTTACTTTAGCCAAAACTATATTCAAATCTTCGCCACCGTTAAGATAAACCAATGGACCAATTTCGCTGGGAACACAACCAGGACCTGTAACTATAGCACCACCAATTCCACTTTCTGCGGGAAAAAAACCCATCGAAAAACCATTCAAATCTACCGATGTAATTTGAATTCCGTAAATATAATTGTAAAAAGCAACGGATCTATAATGGTTGTAAGCAGGAATTTCGAACCAACTTACAAAATTTTTAAAAACCGAATTTTCTTTTTGTTTAATTAAACTAACTTCTTTTAACTTGCTTTTTAAATTTACTGTCGATCCCATTTGGTATTGTTATGTTTTAAAACTTTCGCAAAATATTTATTTGTCGTAAAAATAAACTGATTTAAATTTAATAAGTTATAAAAATATGTTATAATTTAATTTTAAAAAAATATTTCGGGTTTTTATGTTAGTTTTGCTAAAAATATAAGATTTAATATTAAAAATCATTATGACATTGATTGAAAAATTAAAAACAAATTATTGGCTACAATGTGTTCTAAATAGTTACAGTTTGATTTTTTTTTCTAATGATAATGTTTTTGCATTTTGTATTCTTATAGTTAGTTTTTTTACTCCTTTTGTAGGATTGTGTGGACTAATTTCGGTAATTTTAATAAACCTAATTGCCTATTTTATTGGTTTCAATAGAGAAGAGATAAAAACTGGTTTGTTTGGTTTTAATGCACTTTTTTTAGGAATGTCAATTGGATATGAATTCAATTTTAATCTTGCATTTATTGTTTTATATCTTTCGTCAATTCTAATTCTTTTATTGATAACGGTCTCACTCAAAGGTTTTTTATCAAAAAATTACTTACCTTTTTTATCGCTACCGTTTATTATAACGTATTGGATAAGTTCACTTTCATCGGTAAATTTTAGTAATATTCAATTAGATGAAAGTCACGTTTATGTATTAAATGAAGTTGCAAAAAACCAAAATTCATGGTTTTATTTATTTATAAATTCGCTTGACAACATTACTTATTTTCCGTTGGCAATTACTTACTTCAAAACTTTGGCCGGAATTTTTTTTCAAACCAGTGTTTTGAGTGGCATTATCATTGCTATTGGATTATTACAATTTTCTAGAATTGCATTCTCTTTGAGCGTTTTAGGGTTTACTTGCGCCTATTTTTTTTATTCAATTTTTGGAGCAGATGTTAGCGATTTGAACCATAATTTGTTGGGAGCAAACTTTATTTTTATGGCAATTGCTATTGGTTGCTTTTTTGTAATTCCGAATATTCATAGCTATTTGACAGTAATTATTTTAACTCCTGTTTTATTACTAACTTCGTTGGCAATTGCCAAAATTTT
>JAYUFJ010000045.1:0-2497 GCA_043738775.1 Flavobacterium sp.
GATGAAGATTTTTTACGTGCTTTAGAATACGGAATGCCACCAACATCTGGTTTAGGAATTGGAATGGACAGATTGATTATGTTTTTAACCAACAATGCTTCGATTCAAGAAGTGCTTTTTTTTCCGCAAATGCGGCCTGAGAAAAAACAGTTGGAACTAACCGAAGACGAGAAACATATAATTGAAATTTTAAAAACAAATATTGGGATTACGATTGGCGATTTAAAATTAAAAGCCGATTTATCGGGGAAAAAATGGGACGCTGCAAGCAAAGGAATTTCAAAACACGGTTTAATGAAAATTACGGTAGATGGCGATAGTAAAATTGTGGTGTACTTGGGAAAATAAATTTGAAAGTAATAATTGTTCTATAAATTTGTTTCAGATTGTTCGAATATTCTTGAATTAAATTTTACTGATTATTTTAAAGTGTGGTAAAAAATATAAAATTAAAAATGCTTTAATTATTTAAGTTAGTTTTAGAAAAAAAAGTCACTTCAAAACAGAAACAAAATTTTAAAATTAATTAATTTTAGGTTTTTTTAATTTAAATAACACCCATTTTTTGCATCAAAAAACTGGCGCTTCGATTTTTGCAAATTCCGTCACGTAAGGTATAATCAAATTGTAAATTGTTGTTTTCAATTTCTACTTCAAAACATTTATTAATCAATTGATTGGGATACTCATTTGTGGTTAAACAAACTTCAATATCGTGGGTTGCGATGGCTCCAATAGCGTTATTTTGAATCATTTTTTTAACTACTTTTATAGTGCCGTTTCGCTTGTCGTCGGAATTTGTTCCTCGTAAAATTTCGTCTAACATTACAAAAGAACGTTGGGCTTGTAACGATTCCATAATTTGTTTCAAACGCTTTATTTCGGCAAAAAAATACGATTCGCTATCCGCTAAAGAATCGGACAATCGCATAGAAACCAAAATTGGCATTGGATGAACATTGGATTTAGAAGCGCAAACACAGGAACCAATACCTGACAAAACCATGTTAACCCCTAAACTTCGTAAAAAAGTACTTTTTCCAGACATGTTTGAACCTGTTAAAATCACGAATGAATGAGGCTGAAAAGTAACATTGTTTCCAATTCTACTTTTTGGGTTTAGTAACGGATGACTTAAATTTTCAAATGAAATTTCAAAATTTTCATTCAATTCAGGATATGAAAAATCGGGATTGTTGTAGGATAAATTTGCCAAACTATTTAACATTTCGAATTCGCCAATTACATCCAACCAAGATTCTAATTGTGAAGCATTTTCTTTTTTCCAAGAAATTAATTGTTTTAAAATGTGTAAATGAAAAAGAAAAAAACCGTTAAAGATAATAGTTGCCATTGCATTGAAAAAAATATCCATTTGTGAAAATAGTCTTGATAACTTTTTTAAATGCTTACTTGCCGCTTGATTTTTGAACAGCAATTTTTGTTGTAGCTCAATTAATTTATTAGATTCAAAAGATTCGTTTTCAATTTTTTGAACAATTAAACTGTACTGATTAATAATTTTATCAATGTTTTCTGCATTGTTAATTTCGGCTTTAATTTGTTTTAAAAAATTTCGAATTATGAATAGATTGAATAAAAACAAAGTCGAAATATAACTTAAAAAGATTTGATCTTTATAAATTAAAAAAACAAAAAAACAACTGATAATAAGCACCGGAGAAACAACAGAAATGATTTGAAAATATTTTGGAATCGATTTTGCTTCCCTTTTGCTCCATTTTAATAAGGTTTCAAACATTGGTTTCGAATCTTTAGTGATTGTAGCAATAGCTAAAAAAAGTTGTCTCCAATCCAGATTTTTTTTCAACTCTTGAACAGCTTTTTGATTTTTTAAAATCTCCTCATTTGACAGCAAAATCAAAAGTTGGTTTGCTAATGTTTTTTTTCCAATAAATGTAGCTGTTCTATTTAAGTTTTGAAACAATGAATTATCACCAAAAATATCCAAATCAAAACAATATAAATGATTGTAGTTGTTTAACTCAAAGCCGTTTTCAAAAGGAATATTTTCTCTTTTTAAATAAGAAATTTCTTGTTGATTGATTTTTATTAAAGCATCGCTTACTTTTTTAAAATACTTGTTTTTGTCGTGTTGTTTGATAAAGTAACCAAATAATAATAAACAAATTATTGCTACAAGTAAGTAAATAGAGACCGAAGTTTCGTAAAAATAATATGCGAAAACTAAAGAAAAAATAAGGGTTATAAACCTAAAAAAGCTAATTAAATTGTATCTTTTTTTTAATGAATTTAATTTTTTTACAAAAGTAAGTAAAACTTTGCTTTTATTGAGTTTGATAATTGCAAATACAACTATATTTGCCAAAATTATTTTTCTCAATGAAAATTTATCACGATCGAATACTTAAATTTAGAATAGAATTAAATTCATTAAAAAAAAGATACAATTTAATTAGCTTTTTTAGGTTTATAACCCTTATTTTTTCTTTAGTTTTCGCATATTATTTTTACG
>JAYUFJ010000046.1:0-2481 GCA_043738775.1 Flavobacterium sp.
GCGTAATTAGATTGCATGCTTATTGCATTTGGACAATCTTTTTTATGAATTTTAATTCCTTCATTTATAGTTACAAATCCAAAAACCTCGTCACCAGGAATAGGATTACAACAAGTAGAAAGTTTATAATCCAATCGATCTTGCTCTTTACCAAAAACTAACAAATCATAATTACTATTTAATTCTGGTTTATTTATATCGTTTGGTGATGAACTTGGCGAACGTTTAATTTTATTTTTAAAAAAGTTGATTAAAGTGTTGCTTTTCTGTGCCGCATAATCTTTTAACTGTTGGTTTTCAATGGCTCCAATTCCTACTCTGTAAAACAAATCCAAACTTGTTTTAAGCTTAAAAAAGTTTACCAACTCATTTACTACGGTTTCATTTAAAGTAATTTTAAGATGCTTTAATTTTCGTAATAAAATTTCTTTACCTTCTTCACCCAACTTTTTAGTATCTTCATTTAAAAAATTACGAATTTTATTTTTGGCTCTTTGAGTGGTAACATATTCTAACCAGTTTATTGTTGGTTTTTGATGTATTGATGTAATAATTTCAATTTGGTCTCCGCTTTTTAATTCGTGATTTAATTGCACAAGTTTACCATTAACTCTAGTTCCACGGGTTTTAATTCCAATCTCGGAGTGAATACTAAAAGCAAAATCAAGTGAAGTAGCACCTTTGGGTAACGATTTTATTTCACCTTTAGGGGTAAAAACAAAAATTTCTTTGGCATAAAGATTCATTTTGAAATCTTCTACAAAATCTACTGCATTTGATTCTGAATTTTCTAAAGCCTCTTTAAGCAGATTTAACCATACATCTAAACCGTTTTCTTCGTTTGAACCTTGTTTGTATTTGTAATGTGCAGCGTAACCTTTTTCGGCAATTTCATCCATTCTTTCACTTCGAACTTGAACTTCAACCCAACGTCCTTTTGGCCCCATTACAGTAATATGCAAAGCTTCATAACCGGTTGATTTTGGTGATGAAATCCAATCACGTAATCTACTTGGACTCGGGCGATAGTGATCGGTTACGATAGAGTAAATTTTCCAAGCAATAAATTTTTCATCGTGTAGGCTTGATTTATAAATGATTCGTAAAGCAAATTTATCATATACTTCATCAAAACTTACATTTTGAGCCGCCATTTTTCGACGAATAGAGTAAATTGATTTAGGTCTACCTTTAATTGAATATTCAACATCTTCAATATCAAGTGAAGTTTTTAAAACATCTGAAATTGTTTTAATGTATAAATCTTGCTCTTCTTTAGTTTCTTTAATTTTACCAACAATATCATTGTAAACTGCGGGTTCAGTATATTTTAACCCTAAATCTTCTAGCTTGGTTTTAATATTGTACAACCCCAATCTGTGTGCCAAAGGAGCATAAATATAAAGAGTTTCCGAAGCAATTTTAATTTGTTTGTATTCTGGCATCGAGTCCATAGTTTGCATATTGTGCAATCTATCGGCAAGTTTAATTAGTATAACTCGAACATCATCGTTTAAAGTGAGTAACATTTTACGAAAATTTTCGGCTTGCATAGAAACATTCATTTCTTTGCGTACCTGAGAAATTTTGGTTAAACCCGCAACTAATTGTGCAATTTTTGGGTTAAACATTCGTTCAATGTCTTCCACTGTAATTTCAGTATCTTCGACAACATCGTGCATTAAAGCCGCTGCAATTCCAGATGCACCAAGTCCAATTTCAGATGCAACAATTTTTGCCACTCCAATAGGATGAAAAATATAGGCTTCGCCCGATTTTCGTCGTTGATCTTTGTGCGCTTCAACCGCTACATCAAATGCTTTACGAATTATTTTTTTATCTTCGGCTGTAAGCGTTTGATAACTAATACGTAACAATTCTTTGTACTCACGAGTTAGGGCTTTTTTTTCTTCTTCAATTTCAATCTCATTCATTGTGGTTGATTGTAATTTTTAAATTTAAAAAAAAATAGGCAATAATACAAGTTTTATTCAATTTATTTAGTAAAATTTAATAATGTCAATTTTCTTTAAAAAGTTAAAATAGACTCTTCTATCTCATAAAAAATTTACTTTCTATTCAACAATGCTAGAGTATTGAACGAACAGCTGGTGGCTTTTTTCACAAATAAGTATAAATATAAGTTTGTAAATATTTGAATATCACAATATTAAATGATTTTTAAGTTATTGCTATTTTTAAATAAATAAAGTGTACTTTTGCACTTTCAAAATAAACAAGATGGAATCTATTAGAAACATTGCAATTATTGCTCACGTCGATCACGGTAAAACTACTTTGGTGGATAAAATTATGTACCATTGTCAACTTTTTCGTGATAACGAAAATACTGGAGATTTAATTCTGGATAACAACGATTTAGAGCGTGAACGAGGAATTACAATTACTTCAAAAAACGTTTCGGTACAGTACAAAGGAACTAAAATTAATATTATTGACACGCCTGGTCACGCCGATTTT
>JAYUFJ010000047.1:0-2477 GCA_043738775.1 Flavobacterium sp.
GTCGTTTTTTAAAAAAGTACCAAGGGTTCCAAATTGATTGAGCCAAGTTAAGTTTTCTGTTTTGGCAACATCTGCTTTAATTACTAATCCTTCATCTAAATTCAAATTGTTTTTGAAAAATTTAAACGATAAAAAATATAAGCCAAAAGCCATAAATATTGGAATTATAAAGAAAAAAGGTGTTTGATACAATCCGTTAAAAAAAGGAAATGTAAAATCGGTAATGTTGAAAATGTTATAATATTGTGCAAATGCGCAACCTAAAACAACTGTTGCTATTGGGTAAAAAACAGCATCCTTATTATTTAAAAGTATATTAATAAAATTTAAACAATATACAATTCCGATGATGCCCAAATGCCAAAAAATTACGTTTTGAATTGGATAATGACCCTTATAAATCAAAATCAAAGAAAATGGAATAAAAAACAAAGCAATACCCCAATTAAAAAAAGATAAAATAGTTTTACCTAAGGTAAAATGCACAATGGTACTTCGTAAAATGGGCAAATGTAAAAGTGGTTTAATGTTTAAAACAGGCATTTTTTGAAAGAAAAAACGAACCGTTAAATCTATAATAAAGTAATAGATTAAAAATTTATTTACCGTAATTAATGGATCTAAGTGCAATTCGTCTTTAATAAATTTGTAGGCAAAAATTCCGCCTAAAATAAAAATTAAAGCAAAATAAAGTGCTACAAGTACTGTAAAAATTTTAATTACAATACTTGCTCCTAAGCTAGCCGATCGAAAAAACGATTTAAATTCGAGGTTTAAAAAGTGCTTAATCATAAAATTAAATTGTTTATGTATTAGATTATAAAATTACAAAAAAGTTACAAAAAAATTGAAAAAATTATAACGTTTGTTTTAAATTCGATTTCTTACTTTTGTAAAAAAATAAATCAATGTCATCATTTTATAAATTACAAATAAAAGAAATTAATCGTGAAACTCCTTCTGCGGTTTCAATCGTTTTTAATGTTCCTGCCGAATTGAAAAATAATTATACTTTTTTAGCAGGGCAATATTTAAACTTAAAATTAACTTTAGATGGTGAAGAAGTGCGTCGCGCCTATTCAATTTGCTCTTCTCCAAAAAGTGATGAATTGCGAATTTCGATTAAGGAAGTTAAAAACGGATTATTCTCGAAATTTGCCAATCAAAATATAAAAGTTGGCGACCTATTGGAAGTTGCTTCCCCCGAAGGTAAATTTACCTTTGAACCAAATGCAGCAAATCAAAAAAATTATGCCGGATTTGTTGCTGGTAGTGGAATAACTCCTGTTTTATCTATTTTAAAAGATGTGTTAGAAAATGAACCAAACTCAAGTTTTGTGTTGGTTTATGGCAACAAAACTGTAGCTGAAACAATATTTTACTCACAATTACGCGAATTACAACAACAATATGTAGGTCGTTTATTTGTACATTATCTTTACAGTCAAGAAAATGTTACTGGTGAACAATTTGGAAGAATTGAAAAATCGACAGTAAATTTTGTATTGAACAACAAGCATAAAGAAAAAGAATTCGACAAGTTTTATTTATGCGGTCCCGAAGAAATGATTAACCTAGTTTCATTGGTATTAAAAGAACACAATGTAGCCGAAAAAAATATAAAATTTGAATTATTTTCAACTTCAAGCTCCGAAAATAAAACGGCAACTTCACACAATGGACATACGAAAATTACTTTAATGGTTGACGGTGAAGTTGATAGTTTTGAAATGAGCCAAAAGCAAACTATACTTGAGGCAGCATTAAAGCAAGGAATTGATGCGCCCTATTCGTGCCAAGGTGGCATTTGCAGTAGCTGTTTAGCTCGAATAACCAAAGGAAGTGCCGAAATGCGAAAAAATTCAATTTTAACCGATGCAGAAATTGCCGAAGGATTAGTTTTGACTTGTCAAGCGCATCCAACAAGTGCCGAAATTTATGTTGATTTTGATGATGTTTAAATTTTTAAGTTTAAAAAAGTTGAAGTTTTAAACAATTTGAGCTTAATAATACCAAATCCGAAATTAAAAACCTATTGCGGTTTTCTTGAAAAATAAGCGGTTATGAATTTTAATTTTTTAAAAACGAATTTATTTTTTTAACAACACTTTCAAAGGTAATACTCCGCATAACATCATTATAACCAGCCACTTTTTTATTTCCATAAATGGATGTTGGAAGTAAAGGAAATTGATTTTTGTCGGAAAGCAAACAATTTTCAAAAGGTTGATTAAACGGTGAAAAACCTGCATACGGATGAGTTGCGCCCCAAAGTGTAACTACATTTATGCCCATCATTGCGCCAATATGTGCGTTTCCAGAATCCATAGAAAGTAAAATTTTTAAATTCGAAATTAATTGTAATTCTTCTTCAAAATTTAATTTTGAGGCAATTATTATTACATTTTTAAATTGTTTATTTTTCTTATTTATAAATTGATTTAATCGATCAAGTTCATCATTTGATCCAAAAAGTA
>JAYUFJ010000048.1:0-6882 GCA_043738775.1 Flavobacterium sp.
TTACAATTTAAAACTAAATTAGACACTATTGGGCGTACTTTGGATATTGTTGCTTTTGGTAATTTTTTCGATAAAAAACCAATCACAAACTCATTTGACAATAATAATAATGTAAATAATGGCTATGGAAATTTTAAATTAAACAACAATTATTTGAAATTTGATTTTGAAATTCCATTTAAAAAATTAGGTTTTTCTATTAATACAGGTGGAAAATTCAACACTATCAAAGTTGACAATTCAGGCATTTATAATTCAAACAGCTCGATAACCAATATAACATTTGATTACAACGAAGATAATTTGGCTTTTTATGCCGAGGCCCGAAAAAAAATTAAAAAATTCAGTATTACAGCTGGTTTACGTTTTGAGGATTATACCATTAAAAGAGTCACCAATACAATTGCTGAACCAATAAAGTTTAGAAACACCAATTTTTTTCCGAATGTAAGTGCTATTTATGAATTTACAGATAATATAAACGTTACGGCATCGTATTCTAAAAAAATAAACCAACCTAGTTACGACAATTTGGACCCAAATAACAATGCAGGTTTTGATCAATACAATACCTCGCAAGGAAATCCGTTTTTGAAACCTACTTTTAATGACAATTACGAATTTAAAATTTCCGCTTTTCAATTTGTAAATTTAGGATTAAATTATGTTGCTTCAAAAGACAATAATTTGTTTGTTTTTACTGCGCCTGCCAGCGGACAAATTGTAAGTAATCAAACATCGCAACAATTCGAGCGATTTAATACATTGAGCGCTTATTTCTCTTTTCCAATACCGCTAGATTATTTTTTTAAAGGCAAAGAAGAATTTAATAAACGAATGCAAGATATGGACAAGATGAACTATATTTTTTTAAATGTTTTTTATGCAAAATCCGACATAAAAGGATTTCAATTTCCATTCGAAAGTAAACCCATTGCAAACTATTCGGCGCAAGCACAAATTTTGTTACCTTTTGGCGTAAAATCAACGTTAAGTTATTCTTTTTTACAACGCGGTACTTGGCAAATTTATAAAGTAAATCAACCAATTCAGCAATTTGACATTTCATTAAATCGTGATTTTTTGAACAAAAAGTTAAAAATTGGACTTCATGCTTTCGATTTATTCAACGTAAACTCGGTAGATGCAATAATAGCAGGTGAAAACTTAAATACCAATTTTTATAAAAAAGAAGATTCAAGAGTATTTAGAGTTTCATTGAGCTACAATTTTGGAAACTTAAAATTGGCCAAAGAAAACACCAATATTGAAACCGAAAAAATAAAAACAGGCGGAGGATTGGTTAAATAATAAAGTTTTTTTGAAAATAACATTTAAAACTTTAAGGTTGTCAACTTAAAAATTAACTATTGCTGATAAGCTAAACAACAAAATTGTTTTGTACTAAATTATCCATATAAATCCGATAATTAATAAAAAAATCGTTATTCCGTTTTTCTATTCACCTTATACCGAGTATGCAAATAAAAAATGTCATTTAACTGAATTACCAATTTTTTATTTGCATATTCAAAACCTAATAATTTTAAAGCACCAACAAAGAGTTACTTATTAAATCTTTTTTTTAATTATATTTGCACCAAATTAAAAAAAATGAGAAAAATTATATATTTCATTGTTCTTTTAAGCACAATAAGCTTTGCCCAAGGTACCGAATTCAAATTTACAATCAATGGCTTCACAGATTATGTAGTTACTCCGATTCAAGGAAAATCGGCAGAAGAATTGTACAAAAAAACGCTAGAATGGATTTTAATAACCTATAAAAATCCAAAAAAAGTCATTGTTAAACAAGCCGACAATGATTTTATAACCATCGAAAGTTTTAGCAATAAACTATTACTTTTTAATACCAATGGTAAAAATTATTACGATGCTAAATATCAAATTGAGATATCGTTCAAAGATGGGAAATACAAGTTCGATGTTATTTCTGTAAATTTATTAAATTCAAAAAATAAATCCGATATGGATTTAAAAGACCTATCGGAATATTATAAAAAAGATGGAAGTTTAAAAACAAGTTATAAATACTTTCCAGATAATTTTGCCCAATTTTATAATGATTTAAATAATAATTTAAAAGATTATTTATTAGACTTAACAATCGATAAAAAAAATGATTGGTAAATATATTTTTATAAATGGTTTTTAAATGTAGTAAAATATATGATTTTAAGTTTTATTAAAAACATCAAACACAATTTTAAAACTGTTTTATATCATAAAAAAAAATTAAAAATTTAAAAACAAATGCCCTTTTTTGTACATTTATATAACTAAAAAAACAAATTGCCAAAAACGGTTGGAACAGTTTGGAAACAGGAAAACTTTTAATGATTTAACTAATATTTATAAGAAAGGTTTTAATAATTGACCAAACCTCATATAATTGAAAAGAGATAAAAACGGTTACGTAATTTTATAGATAACAAAATATGAAAAGTGTAAAAAAAATCTTCGGTTTACTGTCAATTTTATTGTTGTTTTCTTGCACAGCTACCAAAACTGCTTTGTACGATCAATATTCCTATCAAAAAACTACCGAAATAAAAGTCTCTTCGCTTGAACTTATGAGCACTGCTGCTACCTCTTACAGTTTACATAAAACGGATGCCGATAAATTACTGCTTGATATTGACAAACAAATAGAATACGAAAAAAACAAATCCAACAATGAAATTTCGTATGCAATGTGGCAAATTGTTCGTGATCAAGAAAAAAACCTATTGGGTGGTTTTATAAAACGATGGAGCGAAAAAAGTTCATTTTCATCGGTTTTTATTGATGAATCAAAAAAACAAGTTTCGAATGCATTTGACATTTTAATTCAATACGAAGTTAAAAAAGACAAGCTATCAACGGATGTTTTACAAGAATTAATTTTTAAATCTAAATAATTATGGACATAGATCAATTAATTGCTAGTTTAAAAACACAATTGACTTTACTTTTTAAAAACAAGTTTGTCGAGTTTGGTTCATCATTACAAAAAGATGCAGAAACATTTTTAAATAATTCAAAAGCTACCCTTGAACGATGGCTTATTTTACTTACCGATGGTTCGATAACGCAAGATGAGTTCGAGTGGTTATTAAAAAGCCAACAAGATTTAATTGTTTTACAAACATTGCAAGCTGCCGGAGTTTCGAAAATAAAATTGAATGCTATTAAAAAAGCAATTATAAAAACAGTTGTTGAAACCACTATTAACGGACTTATTAAAGGATTATAAACATTTATCTTAATGGCAAAAAAAATAAGAATCCTATCACTAGATGGTGGCGGAATTCGTGGCATTATATCCTGTGTAATTTTAAAATATATTGAGGAACAACTTCAATATCAAGACAATGCCAATTCCAAAATTGGTGATTACTTTGATTTTATTGCTGGTACCAGCACTGGCGGACTTATAACTGCTTTGCTCTTATTTCCTGATAGCGAAAAACGAGCAAAATTTTCGGTAGAAGAAGCCCTAAACTTATATGCAAAAAAAGGAGAAGATATTTTTAATGTTCCATTTTTTCAACATTTATTAAATCCATTTGGACTTTTAAAAGAAAAAATATCTGATAAAAATCTTGAAGAACAACTTGAAGAAATTTTTGGAAACCTTGAATTAAAAAATTTAATAAAACCTTGCTTAATAACTTCGTACGACATTACAGCACGAAGAGCACAATTTTTTACCAGCCATGATGCTGAAAATCCAATTAAAAATTTTTATGTAAAAGATGTTTGTAGAGCCACCTCGGCAGCACCAACTTTTTTTGAACCCGCTTTAATAAGCTCCTTTTACGAACAACAATATACCTTAATTGATGGTGGCGTTTATGCCAACAATCCCGCACTTTGTGCTTATGCCGAAGCAAGAAAAATAAATTTTTCAACCCTTTTAAACGACATAAATAAACCCGATTGCCCATCAATAAAAGATATGATTATGGTTTCTATAGGTACAGGAACTGTTTTAAAACCATATTATTATAATGATTTAGACAATGCCGGAAAACTAAAATGGATTACACCTTTAATAGATATTTTACTTTCTTCTAATGTGGAAACAGTTGATTATCAAGTTCAAAAAATGTTTGAAACGCTTGGAGTTAAAAATTCGCAAAACTACCATCGAATAAAGCCCGATTTAAAAAAAGCATCTCCAGAAATGGATGAAACATCAAAAGAAAATGTTTTTAACTTAATTCAAGCAGGGCTTTCATACATCAATGATAACGAAGCAAAATTGAATGAAATAGTGAAAAAGTTAATTAAAAATAAATAAAATTCTTTACTCATTTATTTTATACATTAGCATTAAAAAAAAAATAAAATGAAATCCAAAAAAAATTGGCATCAAACGCATAAAGAAAACTCAAGTTTTGGAAGTCGCTTGGCAGATAAAGTTGCCACAAATATGGGATCTTGGAAGTTTATAATAGTGCAAACTATTATTGTTATAGTTTGGATGGCTTTAAATTTAGCTGCTTTTGTTTACCACTGGGATCCATATCCATTTATATTATTAAATTTACTTTTTTCAACGCAAGCCGCTTATGCTGCACCTATTATCATGATGTCGCAAAACCGCCAAAACGAGCGTGATCGTATTCAAGCCCAAGCCGATTATCAAACCAACATTGATGCAAAACTAGAAATAGAAGCATTAACCCAAAAATTAAACTCAATTGAAACTGAAAAATTAGATAAAATTATTACAATACTGGATAAACTGAAGTAACATTTTACTAAAACGATGTAGTAAAAAGTAAACAAAACCTAAAATTGTGATTTACAGTTGAAAAATTGAAAATTTAATACTAATTTTGGAATCTTAAAAAATTAAAATACAATTATACTTTACTATGGATTTCAATTTAAGCGAAGAGCATTTAATGATTCAACAAGCCGCTAAAGATTTTGCAAAAGCAGAACTATTAGAAGGTGTTATTGAGCGTGACGAACACTCAAAATTTCCAACCGAACAAATTAAAATGATGGCGGAATTAGGTTTTATGGGAATGATGGTTAATCCAAAATATGGTGGTTCGGGTTTAGACAGTGTTTCATATGTACTTGCATTAACCGAAATTGCCAAAGTAGATGCTTCGGCGGCTGTAATAATGTCGGTAAACAACTCTTTGGTTTGCGCTGGTTTGGAAAAATATTGCAATGAAGAACAAAAAATGAAATATTTAGTTCCATTAGCCAAAGGTGAAAAAATTGGTGCCTTTTGTTTATCGGAACCAGAAGCTGGAAGCGATGCAACCTCGCAAAAAACAACAGCAATCGATAAAGGCGACCATTATTTATTAAATGGAACTAAAAACTGGATTACCAATGGTTCAACAGCATCAACTTATTTAGTAATTGCACAAACCGATATTGAAAAAAAGCATAAAGGCATTAATGCATTTATAGTCGAAAAAGGTTGGGCTGGTTTTGAAATTGGCTTAAAAGAAAAGAAAATGGGCATCCGAGGAAGTGATACGCATTCACTAATGTTTACCGATGTTAAAGTGCCCAAAGAAAATAGAATTGGTGATGATGGTTTTGGTTTTAGCTTTGCTATGAATGTTTTAAATGGTGGACGAATTGGAATTGCCTCACAAGCACTCGGAATTGCAACAGGAGCCTATGAATTGGCTTTAAAATATTCAAAAGAAAGAAAGGCGTTTGGTAAAGAAATTTTTAATCATCAAGCAATAGCTTTTAAACTTGCCGATATGTATGTTAAAATTACAGCGGCAAAACTATTAATATTTAAAGCTGCATGTGAAAAAGATGCTGGTCTTGATATTGCACATTCTGGCGCGATGGCAAAATTGTATGCCTCTGAAATTGCATTAGAGGTTGCCAACGAAGCTGTTCAAATTCACGGCGGTAATGGTTACGTTGCCGAATATCATGTAGAACGAATGATGCGCGATTCAAAAATAACCCAAATATATGAAGGAACATCAGAAATTCAACGTATTGTAATTTCAAGAGGATTGGTGTAAAACTGTTTAATTATAATTCATACAAAACCTTTTCAATTATTTTTGAAAAGGTTTTTATTTTTAATTTCATCTACTTAATAAACACTTTGTTTTAAAGTATTTTATTTTTTAATTTTTTTAAGCGCAAAATGTAAAATTGTAAAATTGAATTTACAAATTGTTTTTGTTAAATAAAAAAGTTTAATTTTACATACTATGTATGAAGAATTAAAATATTGGCACTTACGAGATCATAAATTGTTTAGAACTTTAAGTTTTAATCAAATAAAACAACTGTGTATAGTGACCGGATTTAAAAAAGCATCAAAAGGTGAAACTATTTATTTTTCAGCCACCGATGTACCCCGCATTTTTTTATTAAAAAAAGGAAACATCAAAATTATTTCGATTGATGATGAGGGAAATGAAACGATAAAAGAAATTTTACAAAAAGGCGATTTATTTGGTCAATTATCACTAGAAAATGATTTAGAAGTCAATGAATATGCAAAAGTTTTAACTAATGAAGTCTCAATTTGTAGTTTTCTTATGTCCGATTTTGAGGATTTATTATTACGAAATCCAGCTTTAGCATTATCGTACACTAAGTTTGTTGGATTAAAAATGAAACGTTTTAAAAATAATTATTCCAATTTAGTTTCAAAAGATGCTAGAACAAGATTGTTACAATTTTTAAAAGAATGGGCCGAAAAAGAAGGCGTTTTTAATGGAAACAAAGTACGATTTGAAAATTATTTAACTCAAACCGATATTGCTCAAATCATTTGTACATCAAGGCAAACGGCAACACAATTAATGAACGAATTGGAACAAAACGGCTTAATATATTACAATCGGAAAGAAATTATGATTGATGATT
>JAYUFJ010000049.1:0-2469 GCA_043738775.1 Flavobacterium sp.
GTGAAATCTTTTAAAAAAACAACTTTTTAAAAGAGTTTTATGTCGAAATTATTTTTTAATCTAAATTTGAGTAATCATAAACAGCATAAATAAATTATCTTTATATCGATTACCTTAACTTTATAAAATCATTTGATGTTTTTTTGTAAAAAATTCTAAATGGAACAATATTAATAGCTCTCATTTCTATAAGAAGTCTTAAATCGTCTTTTAAAAATTCCCATTCTTCATCATTGTAAATATCCGAATCTTTTTGTTCAATATAAATATCTAAAGTTGGTGTGTATCCAATCTTACTGTCCAAACTGTTTTCAATTCCGTTTTTTATTTCAATACTACCAATTTTATCACCAAAGTGATTTTTACATAAAATAATTATGTCTTGTCTAGTAACAACTCTGTGGTTTGATATCAAATTTTCACGATAGGCATAAATTTTATCAGAATTTGATAATTCATTCTTTCCACCTTGAGTTGTAGATAAAAGTACAATTGAATCTTTTTCAAAATCAGAGCCTTTGTGAAGTAAAAGTTTTGAAAAGGTATTAATTTTATTTGGGGCATCACCATTGGTTGACCAGTATTTGGTAAATAAAGTACCTTTATTTTTTTTATTTTTTGATTCAAGTATTAAATACGGGGTATTACTGTTTTTGGAACCAATTTCGGATATTTTATTTTTAAATCTTGAAATTATTTGATTAATTTCTTTTAAATTACCATCGGTAAAATCTTTTCCAAGTCTTGAAAATGCTGATGCTTCATCACGAATTAAATCGATTAAATAATTTATTTCTTCGGTTGCATTTCTTTCATCAAAACGAGCTACTCCACCAAAACGTAGGTAAGCATAGTCATCTTCATCTGATAGGTTTTCATCAGAATCATTAACAATATTAACTTCTTTATTACCGTCATCTGAAACAGAAAATAATTCTAAAAAATAATCATCATTGAGATTTAATGGAAAAATATTTAAAAAATCTTTAATTTTACCTTGTGTTTCGTTCAATTTTTTATTAATAATTGGAAAACAGTTGTTGGCACAAAATATTTCAGAAAGTATATTAGAACCTATTACATTTGGAAATTCAATTCGAAGCCATAAAAGTTTTTCTTCGGACATTTTTTTAATATCCTCAGCTTTAAACATTTCTTTAAACTCTTTTGGAAGCTCAAATTTACTTTCGTCAATAGTAATAATATCTTCGATGGTTATAAAATTATCTTTATAAAATTCGTTAACATGCTCTTGAAATTTATCTAAGTGATGAAATCCTTGAAGAGTTATTTCTTTTTCTAAAGTTATTTTAGGTTCATCATTATTATATCCTTTTTTTGTAGTCAGTTGCAAGTCGTTTAAAAACCATTTCGCTTTAGGTAAAAAATGATAAAAAATAGTTCTATCAACATTGCTTTTTAAATAAAAATAAAACATCAAATCCTTGATTATCCCATCGCCCTGATGCTCTAGTCCAATCCAAATAGTACTATATGGTGCAGGTTTTAAGTAATTTTTACTTGGCAAAAATTCTTTAAATTGATCATTAACAATTTGTTTAATTCCATTGGGTAAAACAACAAAATTTATTTTATTTCGATTTAATTTTACCGCTTTAGTAGGACCAAAAAAATAGCTTTTTATTTCACTTTCGGTTGGGTTATAAGGATTAACTTCTTTTTTTTGAAAATAAAATTGGTGAAAATTATCTACAATTGATTCGTTTTCAACAGGATAAGCTTTTAAAATTCCTCTTGAAGGAGTTGCTCTTGTAGAGGTAACTGGAGTTAAAATTTCTATTAATCGTTCCGTTATTCTTCTTCTACTTGAAAATATTTCGTGTGATATGTTTTCAAGCTCTTTGGCACAAACATCAAATAATAAATTTACAATTGGGTCAAAAACATTTTCAAGTTCCACATCAGTATAACCCCACTGTTTAGCGGCTCGCTTTAGTAAACGGTCTTTAATTTGGTCTTTAGATAATTGATTCATATTTAAATTTACTTAAAAGAAAATGGAGCTAAATAATAAGAGCTTTTAAAATAATAAGGTTGATTGGTTTGTTTTATAATGCCATAAACAATAATGTCCAATCGTTTTTTTACCCTAATAGTTGATTCTTGACTTAATGTATCTTCAACTACATTTAAAGCTACATCGGTTACAATTAGTCTTTTTTCATATTTTTTTACTTGATCAAAAACTGATTCTTTAATTTGATCTTTTAATTGATTTGGATTTGCCAATTGATTAAAATCGGTTTCCCATATTATAGTTCCAAAATTATCATCGTATTTATATTCGCCAAATGTAGTGCTAATTATTAATGCCATATATTGAGCCAATGACTCTTCGATGGTTACTTTTCGAGAATCTTCGCCTTTTGTGAGCCTATTGAAATCAAAAGGTATTTTATAAAATAACTCATTCATTTATTTTATCGAATTTAATTTCGTTATTTTCAT
>JAYUFJ010000050.1:0-2469 GCA_043738775.1 Flavobacterium sp.
AGTACATTCAACAGGCTTAGACATGACCAGTCGTGGACGTGGAGTTTCAGTTATTTTTGGTGATGGCGCAGGTGCAGCCGTACTATCTCGTGAAGTAGATTTAACCAAGGGAATTCTTTCAACTCATTTGCACTCCGAAGGGCAACATGCCGAAGAATTAGCAGTTATAGCACCCGGAATGGGAAAACGATGGATAACAGATATTATAAAGGACAACAACCCAAACGATGAAAGTTTTTTTCCGTACATGAATGGACAATTTGTTTTTAAAAATGCTGTAGTCCGATTTAGCGAGGTAATAATGGAAGCATTAGAAGCAAATAATTTGCAGGTATCAGACATTGATATGCTGGTGCCACATCAAGCCAATTTGCGTATTTCACAATTTATTCAGCAAAAATTTAAATTAACAAACGACCAAGTATTTAATAACATACAAAAATACGGAAATACCACAGCAGCCTCAATTCCAATTGCTTTAACCGAAGCTTGGGAACAAAACAAAATAAAATCAGGCGATACAGTTGTACTTGCAGCATTTGGTTCGGGTTTTACTTGGGCTAGCGCTATTATTAAGTGGTAATTTTTTTAGAAGCCTATCCAGCATTACATTTCAAGTCCTCACAAAAAAAGCTGTTTTTGTAAACCAAAAAATGAGCTTCCGTTGGTCGCTATTTTTTTGGCAACAAAATCTAGCTTTTTTTGCTCCGGGCTTTCCATTTCATTCTGGGCTAAAAACCAAAAACCAATCAATTAATCAAAACTTAAACTGTAATTTAAAATCAGCATAAAACTATGATATTTAAGGTTGAAATAGCATAGTAAAATGTAGTAAAAAAAAACTATATTTGCAAAAAAATACAACAATAATGGCACTTCAAAACCTGCTTTCAACCCAAATTATAAATGCAATTCAAACCAATTTCGATGTTAAAATCGATAAAATAGAGTTTCAAAGCACCCGCAAAGATTTTGAAGGCGATATCACAGTTGTAATTTTTCCGTTATTAAAATTAATTAAAGAAAATCCGGTAGCGATAGGAACAAAAATTGGCGATTATTTAGTGGCAAATGTATCTGAAGTGACTACATTCAATGTAGTTTCAGGGTTTTTAAATATCGTAATTTCCGATAAGTATTTTGTCGATTTTTTCAACCAAATTAAAACCAATAAAAATTTCGGTTATGTTCCATTAAATCCAAACGAAAAAGCAGTTATGGTCGAATATTCTTCGCCAAATACCAACAAACCCTTACATTTAGGTCACGTACGAAACAATTTACTTGGCTATTCGGTTGCCCAAATTATAAAAGCATCGGGTAAAAAAGTATATAAAACCCAAATTATTAACGATCGAGGCATTCACATTTGCAAGTCGATGCTGGCTTGGCAAAAATTTGGAAACGGCGAAACCCCCGAAAATACTGGCTTAAAAGGAGATAAAATTGTTGGAAACTACTATGTAAAATTCGACCAAGAATATAAAATTCAAATTCAAGAATTAATTTCACAAGGAAAAACAGAAGAAGAAGCAAAAAAACAAGCTCCAATTATTATTGAAGCCCAACAAATGCTTTTAGATTGGGAAGCTGGTAAACCAGAAATAATTCAACTTTGGAAAACTATGAACCAATGGGTTTACAACGGCTTCGACGAAACATATAAAAATTTAGGTGTCGATTTTGACTCCAAATATTACGAAAGCAACACCTATTTACTCGGAAAAGAAGTAGTTCAATTAGGTTTAGAGAAAGGCATTTTTGAAAAAGACCCCGACGGATCGGTTTGGATAGATTTAACAAGTGATGGATTAGATAGAAAAATAGTTTTGCGTTCAGACGGAACAGCCGTTTACATGACCCAAGATATTGGAACCGCAATTCAACGGATAAAAGATTTTCCAGACATTGGCGGAATGGTTTATACAGTAGGTAACGAGCAAGACTATCATTTTAAAGTACTTTTTTTAATCATTAAAAAATTAGGATTTGAATGGTCTCAAAATCTATATCATTTATCTTACGGAATGGTAGAGTTACCATCGGGTAAAATGAAATCACGTGAAGGAACTGTTGTAGATGCCGACGAATTAATGATCGAAATGACCCAAACAGCTGGCAAAATTGCCTCCGATTTAGGAAAACTTGAAGGTTATTCAACCGAAGAAAAATTAAAATTATACAAAACAATTGGTTTAGGTGCTTTAAAATATTATATTTTAAAAGTTGATCCAAAAAAACAAATCTTATTTAATCCAGAAGAATCTGTCGATTTTGCTGGAAATACAGGACCATTTATTCAATATACCTATGCCAGAATACAATCAATTTTGCGAAAAGCCGACTTTGATACCTCGCAAACAATTAAAACCGAATTGCATCCAAAAGAAAAAGAATTAATCAAACAAATTGAATTGTATCCAACTGTAATTCAAGATGCTGCAAAAAACCTTAGCCCAGCATTAGTTG
>JAYUFJ010000051.1:0-2464 GCA_043738775.1 Flavobacterium sp.
GATAAATCAATTAATATTTCTACTCTATCTTCTTCATTTTCAATCGTTATATAAAAATTTTCCATAATAGCATCTAACAATAAAAAGAGCAAATAATCGGCTTTTTTAGTTCGCACAATTCCAGAATGCGTTCGAATACGCTCGCGCAAATGAGCAAAAAAATCACTTCTTTTTTCTTGAAAAGAAACTAAAATTCCATTTTTAAGTAAAAAACTTATTTGCTCTACTTCAATACAATCTGTATTTTCTTTATTTAATAACGATTTTATGTTGAAAAATAAGGTATCATGGTATTCATCAACTTTGGTGCGTTTGGTTGTATTTAAAATGTCACCCAACATAAAATTATCTACATTTAAATAATTTCCAATTTGTTGAATTACTGAAATATCGTTTAAACCGTGAACATTTAACCAATTTATTTTGGAATAATCAATGTGCTTTTCAAGTTCGTTAACATCAAATTCTCTATATTCTGCTAAATTTTCGTTATCATAAACAAACAATTGCATTTCGGTTTTTGTATGTTTGTGAACTCCAGTATATTCTAAAAAACTGGGTTGCACTTTTTTTCCTTTTTTATATTTTATTTTTCGCACAGCATTTAATTTTTTATAAAAATACTTAAATTTATCATTTTCAAGTTAATTTTACGAAAAATCTATCAATGAAAACACTTTTTGTTAACATAAAACAACTACTTCAAATTCGTGATGCTTCGGTTTTAAAAGTTTCGGGTGCTGAAATGGCAATTTTGCCATCAATTTTAAATGCTTTTTTATTAATTGAAAATGATTTAATTTTGGATTTTGGCGAAATGAAATATTGTCCAAAAAACAATTTTGATAAAATTATTGACGTATCTGGAAAAATTATTTTGCCAACTTGGTGTGATAGTCATACTCACATTGTTTTTGCTGGTAATCGAGAGCAAGAATTTGTTGATAGAATTACTGGATTGTCCTATGAAGAGATTGCAAATCGTGGAGGCGGAATTTTAAATTCTGCAAAGAAATTGAATGAAACTTCTATAAATGAACTTTATACTCAATCGGAAATACGATTGAAAGAAGTAATAAAACTAGGAACTGGTGCTGTAGAAATTAAATCGGGCTACGGATTAACGTTGGAAGGGGAATTAAAAATGCTACGTGTAATTAAAAGTCTAGCCGAAAATTATCCTATAAAAATTAAGGCAACATTTTTAGGAGCACATGCTTTTCCTATCGAATTTAAAAACAACCAACAAGGTTATATTGACTTGATAATTAATGAAATTTTACCTCAAATTGCGATTGAAGAATTAGCAGATTTTATTGATGTTTTTTGCGAAAAAGGATATTTTACAGTTGAACAAACTGAAATTATATTAAAGGCAGGAAAGAAATACGGTTTAATTCCAAAAATTCATGTGAACCAATTTAATTCCATTGGTGGAATTGCTGTTGGGGTGCAAAACAACGCCTTATCAGTTGATCATTTAGAAGTTATGAAAAACAATGATTATACTGCATTAATTGGCTCCGAAACGATACCAGTTGCTTTGCCTAGCTGCTCTTTCTTTTTAAGTATTCCTTACACTCCAGCCCGAAAAATTATTGATCATGGTTTGCCATTAGCATTGGCTTCCGATTTTAATCCGGGTTCTACACCATCTGGAAATATGAATTTTGTTGTTGCAATTGCCTGTATTAAAATGAAAATGACTCCCGAAGAAGCAATAAATGGAGCAACTTTAAATGGAGCTTTTGCAATGGGAATTTCAAAAACTCACGGAAGCATAACTAAAGGTAAAAAAGCAAATTTTATAATTACAAAACCTTTAAACTCTTTTTATGAATTGCCTTACTCGTTCGGGAGCAATTTAATTGAAAATGTGTATTTAGAGGGTACATTATTTTAAATCAAAAGAAGTGTTTGCTACAGTATTTCCATCATCATAAACTATAACTTTATAATTGCCTTTATCTAAATCTTTTACTGAAATGTTTTTTATAACTTCTTGTTTTCGGGCTTGATAATTTACAAATTCATAAAAGCTATAAATCAACTCGTTGTTGCCAAATTTTTTCATTTTTCGTTCGCCTAAAATCACATTTTTGGGATTAATTATCTGAATATAATAATTTTTAGCACCTTTTTGAGAAATAGCATTCTCCGAAAGTGAAAAACTTACATTTAACATCGAAGCCTTATTCGCTTTATCAACTACAGTTAATAAACCCAACTTATCTTCGCTCAAGGCATTAACCTTTAAATCATCAATGCTTAATTTTATTGTACTTTTAATCAAAAACTGGTACTTTTTTTCGGCTAATAGTAATGAATCTTTTATTCTTAATGCCGATTTTAAAGAGTCGTTATAAAATTTATGCTCCAGTTTTTGATTAAAAGTACAATAAAATTAAGCATTGATGATTTAAAGGTTAATGCCTTGAGCGAAGATAAGTTGGGTTTATTAACT
>JAYUFJ010000052.1:0-2454 GCA_043738775.1 Flavobacterium sp.
AAAATTATTTAAATACCGATACAAATTCTGAAATGGAATCAATCCCATTTTTCGATAAATTTTTAATAAAAGCAGAGCCAATTATTGCTTTTAAAGACTTATTGGGTTATTAATAAAACGTTAAAAAAACGTTAATAAAAAACTAAACAAACGTTTAATTAAAACAAATGTTTAATTTTACATTTATTTTTAAAAATGGAACTTAACGATAAACAAATTGAAATTTTATCAGTTGCCGAAAAGCTTTTTGCCGAAAAGGGTTTCGACGGTACTTCTGTTCGTGACATTTCAAAAATTGCTGATATTAATGTAGCAATGATTTCGTATTATTTTGGTTCAAAAGAAAAATTATTAGAGCAATTGATTCTTTTTAGAGTTCAAGATTTAAAAATAAAGTTGGAAAATTTATTTCAAGAAAATCTAAATCCATTTGAAAAAATTGAAAAGTTTATCGAGTTTTATATTCAAAAAATTGACTCCAATAGACATATGTACAAAATTATGCATTTCGAAATATCTTCGAAAAAAAGAGCAATGGATTTAGAGGGTTTTCATAAAATTAAAAAAAATAATTTAGAATCGTTGACAAAAATAATTGAAGAAGGGCAAAATAAAAACATCTTCAAAAAAAACATCAATATTCCATTAATTACACCAGTTATATTGGGAACTTACTTTCATTTTTATACAAACAAAAACTATTTTGATGATGTTTTAAATTTTAAATCCGATTTAGAATTTAATAATTATATAAAAAATGAACTTACCAAACATATCCAAACAATAATAAAAGCACTACTTGTTTATGAAAATTAATTTTAAACTAATAGTATTTCTTGTTTTAAGTTTTCAAATATTGAAAGCTCAAGAAATAAAAAAAATGTCATTACGAGAAGCAGTAGAAATAGCAATTTCTAAAAGTAGCGAAGCTATTTTAGCCAATTCTAAAGTGGAATCGTCAAAACTAGAACTTGACATTACTAAAAATAATTTATATCCAAATTTACGCCTAACGGGTCAATATTTGCGTTTAAATTCAGCCAATATTGAAGGAGGAATTTTAGGTAGTGGCAACCCAAATAGCGTTAAACCAGAGGTAAGTTCACTACTATTAGGTCAAGCGAATTTTACAATGCCACTTTTTCAAGGTTTTAAATTAAAAAATAATGTTTCTATTTCTGAAGATTTTTTGAAATCACAAACCTATTCAACTGCACATACAAAAGAGCAAATTGCTTTACGAGTAACCGAACTTTTTGCAAAATTATATCAAACCATTCAAACACAAAAATTGTTTGAAGATAACTTAAAAGTTTCGAAGCAACGTGAAAAAGACTTTTCAAATTTAGTTGAAAACGGTTTGTTGGCAAAAAACGATTTATTAAAAGTAAAATTACAATCGTCGAACATTCAATTGGCATTAGACAGTGCTATTAAAAACGGAAACGTAATTAACAATCAATTAATTACTATAATGCAATTACCAGATAAAACCATTATTGATATTGATATTGAAAGTATAAAAAGCGATACCGCTAAAAGTCAATTACAAAAATTTGAAGGAATACGAAATGATTTACAAGCTTTAACTTTTCAACAAAAAGCATCGGAAAATGGAATCAAAATTTCAAAATCAAATTATTTCCCAACAGTAAATTTAGTCGGAGGTTACATCGCTTTAGACATAAAAAATGCACTACAAGTTACCAATGCTATGAATGTTGGAATTGGAGTTTCATATGATGTAGCATCGCTTTTTAAAAATTATAAAAATGTAAAATTGGCACAGTTAAAAGCCAACCAAACTAACCAAGCTGTAACAATTTTATCTGAAAAAATAAAAGAAGAAATTTTTGAAGCCGATGAAAATTATAAACTTTCTCAAAAACAAAATGTTGTTTACATAGAAGCTGTTTCACAATCATTAGAAAATTATAGAATAGTAAAAGACAAATACGATAACGGATTGTCAAATACAAACGATTTATTGGAAGCCGATGCACAACAATTAAATGCAAAAATAAATTTAGCATTGGCACAAGCCGATTTAGCATTACGTTATTATCAGGCGCAATTTGCTGCAGGAAAATTAATTAATTCATTAAATTTAAATTCAAATACTTTAAAATAATATGGAATCAGAAAAACCAAAAAGTAAAAAATTTTTATTCATTTTTTTAGCATTGTTAATAATTGGTGTAACTTATAGCACATTTAAATATTTACATTCGCTAGAGCACGAAACCACCGATGATGCTCAAGTAGAAAGAAATATGAATCCAATTATACCAAAAATTAGTGGCTACATTACCAAAGTGTATGTAAAAGACAATCAGTTGGTAAAAAAAGGTGACACACTTTTTACTATAGATAAAAGTGATTATTTGGTAAAAATTGAAGAAGCTAAAGCCAATTTAGTTGCTGCAGAAAGTGGTTTAGAAGTTTCTAAAGCCG
>JAYUFJ010000053.1:0-2446 GCA_043738775.1 Flavobacterium sp.
GCCTTTTGTTGATGTTCCGTTGGCATCGGCTCTCTTAAATTGCTTGAAAAAAAAGCCGTAAATTAATAAGCCACTCAAGGATGAAAAACTAATAATTGACAGCAAAATTAGCATTATAATAATCCGCAAGCTGTTGTTTGAAATAGCATCAATAAAAGACCAATTGTGCATAAAGTCGAAAATTTCTAGAAACACTTTGCGTGAAGTAGGGTTAAAGGTCGCCAGTTTACTCGAACTTGTTTCTACATAAACATCAACATTATCGGGTCGGTCAAAATTGATTTTGTAAACAGGCAAATAGCGGTTGATGTATTTATATTGCGTTGTAAAGTGGTCAATAATTTGAATAGATTTTATTTTACTTTTTTGATTGTTTAAAAAATAACGTGATAAATATTCGGCATAAACTAAATCGCCTTTTTTAAGTTCAGTTGCGTTTTGAGCATTGAAATAACGGTAATCGCTAAAAATTGTTCGCACTTGATAATAATTGGTCGAATCTATCGTAAGTACTCTAAAATTTTTGAATTGTGAAATGTCATTTTTTACCAAAACTTCTTGAATTGAAAGTTTCAATTTGGATTTAACTATAGCTTGTACATTGATTTTTTCATGTGCTATTTCGGGCTTGAATAAATGCGACATAAAAGGGTGCATAATACCCGAAAGAGTCCAAAAAATTACTGGAATTACAGTTATAATTCCCACAAATCGATGAAATTTATAAATATTTTGCTTTATTTTTTTCATAATTGAATATTGTTTTTTAGCCTCAATAAAAGCACTATCTTTTTCCAAAACAAGAAAAAAGATAGTAAACAAAGCCGGATTATACCACCTTGTTTTAGTTTTATTGGTGTTTTCTAAACTTCGTTTGACGTTAAATAAAAATTATTTTTTTCCTTTAAAATGATATTGTAAACCAAACATAAAAATACGAGGTGCTGCGGCAGTGTATCCAGGTGTGCTGGCTGATGTATTACCACGAGTAACATTGTAAGCATACAATTTATCGGCTAAATTTAAAATATTTGCTGTAAATTCAACACCTTTATATTCGTAACCAAATCGGGCATTAAATACATTATAGCCATCATATTTTTCGGTATTTATATCGTTTTGATACCAACTTGAAACCATTTGCCACTCGATTGCAGCTCGTAATTTTGGAATCCATTTTGGGTAATAGGTTACTTCAGAATTGGTTATCCATTTTGGTGCCGATATCATTTCTAATCCATTGTAATCCTTAATTAAATCGGTTGGATTTGTTGAAATTACAAAATCTAAATTGGTGTGTTGAGCAGTTGTGCCGCCTGCTCTAATTGTCAATTCTTGTGTTGGTTTGTAGTTTATACCAAACTCAATTCCTTTGTGACTAGTGTGTCCGGCCGAGGCTTGATAATTTTGATATCCAGTTCCAAAAGGTTGTTTTAAATTTAATAATTCGTTGCGACCATCAAGATAATAAAAGGCATAATCAACATATAATTTATTTTTTAAAATCGAGAACCATCCGCCAAGTTCGTAATTTTTGAATTGTGCTGGAACTAAATCATAATTAAATTCTGCCGGATTGCCAGTTGTGCCAACAGTTAATGGTTTTAATTTGAAAATTGATGTAACTCCAGGAGGCGCAAAACCTTGTGCGTAGTTGTAATAAAAGCCAACATTTTTATTTAAATTATAATTTATTCCAAATTTAAAAGTTGTTTTATCGTAGGTTTTTGATCCCGAAGTTTTATCGATATTATTATCATAATCAATTTTAATATTATCATAACGAATACCTCCTGTAAAAATCAATCCTCTTAAAGGCTCAATACTTGCTTGCGCATAAGCGGCTTTGTTATAAATTTTAGCATTATAATTCGACAATTGAATATTTGGTCGTTCTTGTAAAATTTGATAATAATTTACTGTTCCCGATTGATTTAAATTCGCTTTTAAATCAATTTGATAAGCATAATAATCGTTCGGAGAATAGTCGTATGTTCCTCCAGTAATAAGTTTTGTATTTAAAAAATTATAACCTTGCGAGTGTTGCGCAATAATACCGTAACTTTTAAAATTTATCGAATTTATTTGTCCGTAACCTAAATTTGGATTAGTAGCATTTGGATAAATGGCATAAGCAGGATTTTGCCCTATTTCGTTATCTCGATGATAAACTGTTAAAAACGAATGACTTTTAGAATTCCAATCTTGATCTACTGTTAATCGAGTTCTTAAAGCATACGATTTTCGATAACTAAAATCGGTAAAACTTTTATAATCACGGTTGTAAAAATCTTGCTCATTAACACTTCCTGTTTGGTCGGAATAGTATTTTCCTAAAAAAGTATTACTAGTTAATTTTGTTTTATCAGATATTTTATAGGTTAACTGTGAGTTAATATTATTTTTTGAATAATCAGAAAACTTAAGCCACGAATTTTTTTGGTCG
>JAYUFJ010000054.1:0-6792 GCA_043738775.1 Flavobacterium sp.
CTACTTGTATAGCAGTATATTTGACATTGGTAGAAACTTTTTTACAAGACACAAGGAAAAAACATAATAAAATAAGTAATTTCATTTGTTACTTTTAAAATTAAATAATATGTTTAATGTTACCATTTTTAGCTTAAAGCAATTCATTAAATTAATTAGCTACTTCGCTTATAAATTTAATTCGCATAAACCGAAGTTCGTCTAAATCATAATCACCATCAAATTCTTTTAGAGCTGCTTCAATGTTATCGCTTTCAGATTCCATAAAATAGTCATGAATTTCTTCTTGTTGGTCGTCATCAAGTAATTCGTCAACCCAGTATTTTATGTTTAATTTAGTACCAGAATTGACTATCTGCTCCATTTCTTTAATTAATTCATCCATTTTTAAGCCTTTTCCAGAGGCTATGTCTTTTAAAGATAATTTTCGATCAATGTTTTGAATAATGTATAATTTATTGGCCGAATTGGCTCCTGTTGATTTAACAACTAAGTCATCTGGACGAATAATATCGTTATCTTCAACATATCTATTAATGAGTTCAATAAATTCTTTTCCATATTTTTTTGCCTTGCCCTCGCCTACTCCGTGAACGTTTCCTAGTTCGTCTAAAGTTATCGGATATTTCAATGCCATATCTTCGAGTGAAGGGTCTTGAAAAACCACAAATGGCGGAACACCTAATTTTTTACCTACTTTTTTACGAAGCTCTTGTAGCATTTTCATTAATGCTTCGTCAGCAGTTCCGGTTGATTTTGATGCGGTTACAATTGCTTCGTCTTCACTTTCAGAATATTCATGATCTTCCGACATTAAAAATGAAGTTGGTTTTTCGATGTATTTTAATCCTTTTTCGGATATTTTTACAATTCCGTAAGTTTCAATATCTTTGTTTAGGTAACCTGCTACTAAAACTTGACGCAAAAGTGCCATCCAATAGCGTTCATCTTTATCGCTACCACAACCAAAAAAAGTTTGTGAATCGGTGCGATGAGCCTTTATTACGGCATTGACTCTGCCTATTAATGTAAAAACAACTTCCTTTGATTTATATAAATGTTTGGTATCTCGAACCACTTGGAGCAATTTTACAACATCATTTTGTGCTTCAACTTTAGTTTTTGGATTGCGAACATTGTCGTCCATATCGGCACCATCACCATTTTCGTCATCAAACTCTTCGCCAAAATAATGTAATAGAAATTTACGACGTGACATCGAAGTTTCGGCATAGGCAACTACTTCTTGAAGCAAAGCAAAACCAATTTCTTGTTCAGCAACAGGTTTACCCGACATAAATTTTTCTAATTTTTCAACATCTTTGTACGAATAATATGCCATACAATGCCCTTCGCCACCATCTCTACCAGCACGACCTGTTTCTTGATAATAACTTTCAAGTGATTTTGGTATATCGTGATGAATTACAAATCGAACATCAGGCTTATCAATTCCCATCCCGAAAGCAATTGTAGCAACAACAACATCAACATCTTCCATTAAAAACATATCTTGGTGTTTCGCTCTTGTTTTGGCATCTAATCCAGCATGATAAGGAACTGCAGAGATTCCGTTGACTTGCAATACTTCGGCAATAGCTTCTACTTTTTTACGGCTTAAACAATATATTATTCCCGATTTTCCTTTATGCAATTTGATAAATCGAATAATATCCGATTCAATATTTTTAGTCTTTGTACGAACTTCATAATATAAATTTGGACGGTTAAATGAGGCTTTAAAAGTATCTGCATCCGACATATCCAAGTTTTTTAGAATATCTTCTTGTACTTTTGGCGTTGCAGTTGCAGTCAATCCAATTACTGGAACATCACCCAATTGCTTGATAATATTTTTTAAATTTCGATATTCTGGACGAAAATCGTGTCCCCATTCGGAAATACAATGCGCCTCATCAATGGCAACAAACGAAATTTTAACACCTCGTAAAAATTCAATATATTCTTCTTTTGTTAATGATTCTGGTGCTACATAAAGTAATTTCGTTACGCCATCGGTAATGTCTTTTTTAACTTGTGTTATTTCGGTTTTGGTAAGTGATGAATTTAAAACATTGGCAATTCCATATTCTGATGACAAACTACGAATAGCGTCAACCTGATTTTTCATCAAAGCAATCAAAGGCGAAACTACAATAGCCGTACCCTCTTGAACCAAGGCGGGTAATTGATAACACAGTGATTTTCCGCCACCAGTTGGCATAATCACAAAACTATTCTTTTTATTAAGAATACTTTTTATTACCTGTTCTTGCAATCCTCTAAATTGGTTAAAACCAAAATATTTTTTTAATTCTTTGTGGATGTCAATTTCGTTTGAATTCATTCTTATTTAAAGTATATTTTCATAAATTTGCACATTATAAAGATATTATTTTCTTTTATAAAAACAAATTTTAACTACTCAATTTTGATTTCAAACGAAAAAATTATCGCTTCGGCTAAAAAAACTATGCAATCTGAAAGCGAATCGATTGCTAAACTGACTGATTTTGTTGATAATACTTTTGTAAATGCTGTTCAAGAAATTTACAAGTTGAAAGGTAGATTAGTAGTTAGTGGCATTGGAAAAAGTGCAATTATTGCACAAAAAATCGTTGCCACACTTAATTCGACAGGAACTCCGTCGTTATTTCTTCACGCTTCCGAGGCTATTCATGGTGATTTGGGAATGGTTCAACCTAACGATGCCATAATTTGTATCTCGAAAAGTGGCAACAGTCCTGAAATAAAAGTTTTAGTACCATTATTAAAACGCTTTGGTAATAAATTGATAGCCATTACTGGAAATACAAACTCTTTTTTAGGAAAAGAAGCCGATTTTACTTTGAACACTTTCGTAGATGAAGAATCGTGTCCTAACAACCTAGCGCCAACAAATAGTACTACTGCTCAATTAGTTATGGGCGATGCAATTGCTGTTTGCCTCATGGAAATGCGGAATTTTACAAGTACTGATTTTGCAAAATACCATCCAGGAGGTGCTTTAGGAAAAAGTTTGCTTTTACGTGTAGGTGAAATGTTGGATGCCACACACAAGCCTATAGTTTCGCCCGATGCAAGCGTAAAAGACGTAATTATTGAAATTTCCGAAAAGCGATTGGGAGTTACAGCAGTAATTGAAAACGAAAAAATTATCGGAATTATAACCGATGGTGACATTAGACGAATGCTCAATAAAACCGAATCAATTATAGGTTTATTGGCCAAAGATATAATGACAAAAAACGCAAAAACCATAAAATCGACCGATTTAGTGAGCGATGCAATGAATGTTATGGAAGATTTTTCAATAACACAATTGGTTGTTGCCGACGAAGGTATTTATAAAGGAGTTTTACATTTGCACGACATTTTAAAAGAAGGAATTGTATAATGGCTAAAAAACAATTGGCAGAAATGTCGTTTATGGATCATCTTGAAGAAGTAAGATGGTTATTGATAAGAACCACAATAGCAATTGTGATTATTGCAAGTGCTTGTTATTTTATTGACGATTTTATTTTTGATACGGTCATTTTTGGTCCCAAAGACCCAAATTTTATAACGTATCATTTTTTTTGTCAATTAACTCATTATTTTGGAGTTGATGACCAATATGCTTGTGCAACAAAATTCAATTTTATAATACAAAATACCGAAGTTGGTGGGCAATTTTCTATGTATTTATGGACTCTTGTTTCTGCCGGATTTGTAATTGGATTTCCGTATATTTTATATGAAGTTTGGCGGTTTATAAGTCCTGCTTTGTACGAAGCCGAAAGAAAACACGCGAAAGCTTTTATAGCAGTTTCATCATTATTGTTTTTTATTGGTGTTTTCTTTGGATATTACGTAATTGTGCCGTTGTCAATCAATTTTTTTGGAACATTTAATGTTAGTCAAACCGTTATTAATCAATTTAGTATAGAATCGTACATCAGTATGGTAAAAACTTCAATAATTGCAAGTGGTTTGGTATTTGAATTACCAATAATTATTTATTTTTTGGCTAAATTAGGTTTAGTTGACGCTCCGTTTTTGCGAAAATACCGCCGACTAGCAATTGTAATTATATTAATAGTAGCGGCTATTGTAACACCACCAGATATTCCGAGTCAAGTTGTGGTTTCAATTCCGATTTTACTTTTATACGAAGTGAGTATTTGGATTGCCGCAGCAGTATCTAAAAAGGAAAAGAATAATTTAAAACAAATAAAATAATGTCCGAATTAGTAAAAGAATTTAACGACTACCGTTCAAAAATGAACGAAAAATTAATGTCCGACAATAACAAAATTGTGAAACGCATTTTTAATTTAGACACCAACGCTTACTCTAAGGGCGCATTAGATGTAAAAACTAAAGAACTTTTGGGATTAGTGGCTTCAACGGTTTTAAGATGTGATGATTGTGTTAAATATCATTTAGAAACTGCTTACAATGAAGGAGTTACTAAAGAAGAAATGATGGAAGCAATGGGAATTGCGACTTTAGTTGGCGGTACAATTGTGGTGCCTCATTTACGAAGAGCCTATGAATTTTGGGAAGCTTTGGAGGAGAGTCCGAAATTGGAAGATGGAAGTTTAAAAGTTTAAGGGTTTTAAAAGTTGGAAAATAAACGTCTTCTAAAATTGAAGTTAAAAGATAGATTCAATTGAATGTTTTTTGTTTATTTGTATAAAATTTAATGGTAATTCTGAAATAAATTCAGCATAAAAATGAAATTAAGAGCCGAAAATTTAGTAAAAACATATAAAGGTCGTAGTGTTGTTAAAGGAATTTCTGTAGAAGTAAACCAGGGAGAAATTGTTGGTTTGCTGGGTCCAAATGGCGCTGGAAAAACAACTTCATTTTATATGATTGTCGGATTAGTAAAACCAAATTTAGGTAATATTTATTTAGACGATTTAAATATTACTGAATTTCCGATGTACAAGCGAGCCCAAAACGGTATTGGATATTTGGCTCAAGAAGCCTCCGTTTTTAGAAAATTAAGTATTGAAGACAATATAATGAGCGTTTTACAATTGACCAACTTGTCGAAAGCCGAGCAAGAAGCCAAAATGGAAAGCTTAATTGACGAGTTTAGTTTGCAACATATTCGCACCAATCGAGGTGATTTACTTTCGGGAGGCGAACGAAGAAGAACAGAAATAGCTAGATGTTTGGCTACCGACCCAAAATTTATTTTGCTAGACGAACCCTTTGCTGGTGTTGACCCAGTTGCTGTTGAAGATATTCAACGGATTGTAGCCCAACTTAAAAATAAGAATATCGGAATTTTAATTACCGATCACAACGTTCAAGAAACTTTGGCAATTACTGATAAAACCTATTTAATGTTTGAGGGTGGAATTTTAAAAGCAGGAATTCCTGAAGAACTAGTTGAGGATGAAATGGTTCGACGCGTGTATCTAGGTCAAAATTTTGAATTGCGTAAAAAGAAATTGGAGTTTTAAAAGTGTTAAATAAAACTATTAGTGTAATAAATTTTGATTATTTAGATAGTAGTAAATAGTTCAACATTTTAGGGGTTCCATTATATATATTAATATCAACTTTTTCATCAATACCATCAATTTGACCTTTTTCGGTAAATTGCCAAAACAACCAGTCGTCATTAATACTTTCAACAAAAAAATTATAATTGGCAATCCAAAACGTGTACTCGGCAAACTCATCTCGTAAAAAATCAGTATAATATTTTTGCGAAGTGTAAATTATTGGCTTTGCATTATAATGTTTGTCAACATAATTCAACCAACGTTTCAATCCTACTTTTAAACTATCTATTGACTGGTCTTCGGGTAATTTTTCAATATCTAAAACAGGAGGAAAATCTCCTTTTTGAAGTTTTACTGTTTTAATAAATAATTTCGCTTGCTCGATAGAATTTTCATTTGGACGGTAATAATGATAAGCTCCGCGAATAAAATGGTACTTTTTCGCTTTTTCCCAATTGTATGCAAAACGGGAGTCAACCTTGTCATTTCCGGCAGTTGCTCTTACAAATACATATTTTATTAAAAACTTATTTTCAATTGTATCAACTTGTTTCCAATTTATTTCGCCTTGAAATTGTGAAACATCAATACCAATAACATTGTTAGAATATTTTTCTAAAATTTGAAAAATACGGGCTTGAGCTACCTTGTCAATTTTTTGCTTTTTATGGGTTTTAAAACTAAAATAATACAATAATGCCTCTCGATAATGGTAAGTAGTAACAAAAAGTCCAAAAATAAATAGCCCAATAAACAAAAGTTTAGTGTAATTGAAACTGAATTTATTCTTATTTTTTTTATTGTTAACTTTTTTCATTTAGTAAATAAGATTTATTTTTTGATAAAAAATAAATTATTCATAACCGAAAGCACTACATAAAGTACAATTACAAGTGCAACGCCCAAAGCTTGAAAAAACCCTAACAAAAAAAGTGAAAAAATTAAAAATGAAATTTGCAATTTATATTTAGTAAAACTAAAGTTTTTAATTTTAAGTGAAAATAATGGAATTTCAGCATTCATAACATAAGCACTTAAAAAGCAAACACCAATTAGTAAATAACAAAAAATAGTATGATTGGGTAAAAAATTGCCTAATTTATTCCAATGAATTAAGGGCAAACTTAAAATAAAAAGGGTATTGGCTGGAGTTGGCAAACCAATAAATGAATCGGATTGTCGGGTATCAATATTAAATTTCGCCAATCGATAACAAGCACCCAAAGTAATTACAAATCCCAAATAAGGTAAATAACTGTTTGTACCCAACATAAAATCATTTGAA
>JAYUFJ010000055.1:0-6778 GCA_043738775.1 Flavobacterium sp.
TCGAAGAGTTGATTAAGGAAAATGGTTTAACTAAAGGTAAAATTGTTAATGAAAACTTACTTACAACAACAAAAAATTATCTTGAAACAAAATATAAAAAAGACGGTTATTTTAATACAAAAGCTGTAGTTCGGCCTATTATAGACACTGTTGGTGGAAACAATGTAAACTTAGTTATTAACATAGATAAAGGCGATAAAATTAAAATTGAACATATTAGTTTTGAAGGTAACGAAAAATTTTCGGATGGAAAATTACGCAAAGCAATGAGCGATACCAAACAAATCAACAGATTGCGAATTTTTAAAGCTTCAAAATTTATTAAAAGCAAATATGTTAAAGATTTAGATAAAATTATCGATAAATATAAAGAGAAAGGATATCGTGATGCTCGTATAGTATCCGATTCGGTATGGTTGGATAAAAAAAGAAACAAAATCGCCATTGATATTAAAGTTGAAGAAGGCAAAAAATATTATTTTGGAGACATCAAATTTATTGGAAACACCGTTTATTCCGACAAGCAATTGGCAATTGTACTTGGGTTAAACAAAGGCGATGTTTACAATGGAGTGTTACTTGAAAAAAGAATAGCCGATAAAACCCGTCCCGATGGAGATGATTTAACCAATTTATACCAAAACAATGGTTATTTATTTTCAAACATAAATCCTGTAGAAGTAAAAACAACTGATAATATAATCGATTTTGAAATTCGAGTTACCGAAGGTCCTGTTGCTTATTTTAATAAAATAACTGTTGTTGGAAATGATAAAACAAACGACAAAGTAATTTACCGCGAATTACGAACACGCCCGGGCGAGCGATATAGTAAAGAAGATGTTGTAAGAACCGTTCGTGAAATAGGACAATTAGGATTTTTCGACCCAGAAGCTATTGACCCAAAATTTAAAAATGTTGATGCAAATGCTGGAACTGTTGACATTGAATATCATTTAGCCGAAAAAGGAGCTAGCCAAATAGAGTTACAAGGTGGTTACGGAAATGGTGGTTTTATTGGTACTTTAGGATTGTCATTCAACAACTTTTCGGCAAAAAATTTATTTAATGGTAAAGCATACCGACCACTTCCAATGGGTGACGGACAAAAAGTTTCATTGCGTTTACAAGCAAGTACTTTTTACCAAACTTACAGTGTTTCGTTTTCGGAACCTTGGTTTGGAGGTAGAAAACCGGTAAGTTTTTTCACATCAATTTCACATAGTAAACAATTTTTATATGGTGGAACATCAGGTAGTGTTGATAAAAGTAAAAGTTTTAACATAACCTCAATATCCGTAGGAACAGCAAAAAAATTAACCGTTCCCGATGATTATTTTACATTATCAAACTCGGTAAGTTTTCAATATTACGATTTAAATAATTATTTCTCTGGATTGTTTCGTTTTGGTAATGGAGCTTCAAGAAATTTAGCTTTCAATATAGGTTTAAGTAGAAATAACAAAGGTATCAACCCAATATATCCTACTCAAGGAGCCGAATTTGATTTGAATACCAAATTTACTTTACCCTACTCATTATTTAACGGAGTTGATTATGGAGAACTAGAAAAACAACAACAAAATAAACTTACCTACACAAGCAATTTAGCACCCTATATACCAACATCGTCTGATTTACCTCCAAGAGTTGGTGATTATGTAGCTATTGCAGTTCCAGCGAGCCAAACATCACCTGCTTTATACAAAAAAGTAGATACTTATCAAGAAGCTGATGCCGATATTGCCAAAGTGGATCAAGAAAAATTTAAATGGTTGGAGTACTATAAATTTAAATTTAAAGCCGATTGGTACACCAAATTATATGGTGCAAATGATAAAGCATTAGTTTTAAAATCATTGTGCGAATTTGGATATTTAGGATCTTATAACAACAAAAGAGGAATTGTACCGTTTGAAAGATATTATGTTGGTGGCGATGGATTGGCAAATTATTCATTGGATGGTCGTGAAACAGTTCAATTACGTGGTTATCCGAATCAATCATTATCATCATCAAATGGCGGAACTATATTTAATAAATTTTCGTTAGAACTTCGCTATCCATTAACTTTAAAAGCTTCAGCATCAATTTATGCATTATCGTTTTTAGAAGCCGGAGCAGCATACGATAGTTTTAAAGTATATAACCCTTTTGCATTGCAACGTTCTGCAGGGGTAGGAATTCGAATTTTTATGCCAGCATTTGGTTTACTCGGAATTGACTTTGCTCACGGATTTGATCCTGTTCCAGGACAAGTTGAAAAAAGCGGATGGCAAACCCACTTTATAATTGGACAACAATTTTAGTATATTTGCAATTAGTAATTAATTATTTCAATATGAAAAAATATTGTTTTTTACTTTTAGTTTCATTTTTACAAGTAAATTTTGGATTTTCGCAAACCAAAAGTATTCGTATTGGTTATATTGATATGGAATACATTTTAGAAAAAATGCCCGATTATGCAAGTGCTAAAAACCAATTGGAAGAAAAAGCGCAAAAATGGAAACAAGAAATAGAAATTAAAAAAGCATCTTTATTAAAATTACAAGAAAGTTTAAAAACCGAAAAGGTTTTGTTAACCAAAGAATTAATTGATGAAAGAGAAGAAGAAATTGCTTTTCAAACCAAAGAATTATTGGGTTTTCAACAAAAAAAATTCGGACCTAACGGAGATTTGGTCAACCAAAAAACAGTTTTAGTAAAACCAATTCAAGATCAAGTATTTAATGCTGTTCAAGATATAGCCGAAGCAAAAAAATACGATTACATTTTTGATAAATCATCCGACTTGACTATTTTATTTGCCTCAAAACGATTGGATATTAGCGACCAAATTATTAGAAAATTAACACAGCTAGAACGCCGTCAACAATTAAATAAAAAAGATATAAAAGCCGAGGCTTTAAAAGAAAGGCAACAAGATTTAATTGATGCCAATCCTGATGCTGTTGAAAACCAAAAATTGATAGAAAAAAACAGAGAAGAACGACAAAAAGTTATTGACGATAGAAAAAAAGCTGCCTTAGAAAAAAGAAAAGCAGACGAAGAAGCACGCAAACAATTAATTGCAGACAACTTAGCGAAAAAAAATGGCACAGTTTCTGATAATACAAAAAAAGAAGGTGATAAAACTAGCCCTTCTGACTTAAAGGCAGCAAATGAAGCAAAAATTGAAGAAGCAAAAAAAGCTGCTGAAATTAAAAAAGCAGAAGTTGAAGACAATAGAAAAAAATCATTAGAGGAACGTCAAAAAATTATTGACGATAGAAAAAAAACAGCGGAAGAAAAAAGATTAAAAATTTTATCCGACCGAGAAGCTGCAAAAAAAGCTAAAGAAGAAGCGTTAAAAGTAAATAAATAAAAACCCAAATAAATTTAAATAACAATTAATAATTAAAACAATGAAACAAATTAAAACTTTCGTAATCGCAGTAATAGCTTTACTTGGAGTACAATCAATTAATGCACAAGCAAAAACTGCTCACGTAAACATTCAAGAAGTTTTATCAAAAATGCCAGCTGTTATTGCTGCACAAGCCGAGCTTAAAAAAATAGGTGATGTTAAAAGTGGTGAATACAAAACTATGGTTGACGAATACCAAGCAAAAATAAAAAAATATGATGCAGAAGCAAATACTGCAGGTGAAGCCGAAAATCAAAAACGTCAAGTAGAAGTTCAAGATATGGCTAAAAGAATTGGTGATTATCAAGAGGCAGCTCAAAAAGAATTACAGAAAAAAGAAGCAGATTTAATGAATCCGTTGAACGATAAAGTTTTGGCTTCAATAAAAAAAGTAGGAAAACTTAAAGGTTTTCAATATGTGTTGAATGCAGCACAACTTTTATTGGCTGAAGGTCCAGATTTAACTGCTGACGTTAAAAAAGATTTAGGATTTTAATCTTAAACCTTGTAAAAAATTAAAACTGTTCTAAAATTTAGGGCAGTTTTTTTTTATATTTGTTTTATGGTAAATAATAATCCTATTGGCCTTTTTGATTCGGGTGTTGGTGGAACTTCTATTTGGCGAGAAATTAATAATTTAATTCCCAATGAAAATTGTATTTACCTATCTGATAGTAAAAATGCACCTTACGGACAAAAAAATAAAGATGAAATAATAGCTTTAAGTATTAAAAATACCGAGTTTTTATTAAATGAAAATTGTAAATTAATTGTTGTAGCTTGTAATACTGCTACAACTAATGCAATTAAGGAACTTAGAGCAAAATTTGACATTTCATTTATTGGAATCGAACCAGCAATAAAACCTGCCGCAATAAATTCGAAAACCCACACAATTGGAATTTTAGCAACTCAAGGGACTTTAAATAGTGATTTGTTTCACGAAAAAGTTGGCAGTTTTGAAAACGTAAAAATTGTAGAACAAATAGGTCACGGATTAGTTCAATTGATAGAAAATGGCGAAATTAATTCTGAACTAATGAAACAATTACTTCGGGATTATTTAAACCCTATGATTGAAGCCAATATTGATTATTTAGTTTTGGGATGTAGTCATTATCCGTATTTAATTCCTGAAATTAAAAAGATACTTCCAAAATCAATTCAGATTATTGATTCTGGTGAAGCAGTTGCAAAACAGACACTATTGGTTTTAAATAAAAAAGTTGGAATTAGAATTTCAAATGCTAAAAGTACACAAACTTTTTTTAGTAATAAAAACCCAGAAATTTTAAATGCTATACTAAACAATGAATTTACTGCAGTTTATAAAGATTTTTGAAGTTTGACTTAAAAGCAATTGTTCCTAAAACCGAATTTAACCAATTCAAATGAGTACATTTGCAAAAAATTAAATATAATGAGCACACCAAATAGCAACAAACGAACGAGTTCGAGCAAACCAACTGGCGATAGAAAAAATACTTTTTCGAAACCAAAACCTGCAATGGCAAAACGTTCTCAAAACAAAAAAGCAACTCCCGAAAAAGAAGAAGCAAAGAAAGTTGTTGTAAAAAGGAATTCGCCTAATACTCCAAAAAAATTAAAAACTGACGAAATTCGGTTAAATAAATACATTTCAAATTCAGGAATTTGTTCGCGTCGTGATGCTGATATTTACATTCAATCGGGTAACGTTAAAGTTAATGGAATTCCGATTATCGAAATGGGATACCAAGTAAAGCCCGGCGATGTAGTTAATTTTGACGGTGTTACATTGACACCAGAAAAAAAAGAATATTTTGTGTTGAATAAACCTAAAAATTTTACAACATCAGAGGAAGAAGTTGAGCACAGAAATGTTCAAGAATTAATTAAAGGAGCATCAAAAACTAGAATGCAACCAATTGGAAGAATGGATAAAAATACTACCGGGTTACTTGTTTTTACAAATGATACCGATATGATTCGTAAGTTTAGTTTACCCAACCAAAAGTCGGTAAAGATATATCAAGTTAGTTTGGATAAAAATTTAAAACACGAAGATTTAGAAAAAATTGCAAGTGGAGTAACTCTAGACGGACATAGACTATTTGTTGATGAAATAAGCTACGTTGAAAACGAGCCAAAAACCGAAATAGGTTTAAAATTACGAACTCCAAACGTAAAAGTAGTTCGAGCTATTTTTGAAAATTTTGATTATCAAGTTATTAAAATTGATCGTGTGGCATTTTCTGGATTGACCAAAAAGAATTTATCCCGAGGAACTTGGCGCGTTTTAACCGAACAAGAAATTATAAACTTGAAAAATGCTTAAAATAAACTCAAATCATTGAGTAAATATATTTAATAACTATAATCAAAGTCAAAAACTTTAAAAAACATTAAAAGAGGTCATCATACGAGCGATTTTTTCTAATACACTTAAGCTAGGCTAATTTTTATCAGATTCATATTTTCAATAAGTTTGTTCAGATATTTCTAATTTTTCTGCCATCAAATCTGTTGAAAATTCTTTTTCAATTCGCAAACTTCTTATTCAGTTTCCTACTTTCATATGTTAAATTATTCAATTCGTAAAAACTTCGTAAAAATAGTGAAAATTTTATACTAAATAGTGTATTTTTGATTTTGAATAGTTTCAATAATGAAATTGAAAACTTAAAATTAAAAATATGAAAAAATTAATTCTATTTTTATGTACTGTGTTATTTTTTAGTAACTGTAGCAATGAAGTTACTAATCAAAAACCAACACAAGCGAATTTAAAAACACAACTTGAATCAATAGCAAAACAATACGGTTATAAACTTGAAACAACAAAAACCCCTATTAACAATCCAAACTATATTATCAACGATATTAATGAGTTAAGAAATAAACTACAATTGGAAAAAGAGTCAATGGTTATTCCCAATTACCAATCAATTGGTTCACAAGCCACTAAACAGAATATTTTTAGTTTTGAAAGTTCAATCGAAGGACAATTAAATTTAATGCCCAAAAATAACCAAAATATGTTTAATAGAGACGGAGATCCTACTGTTTACACTTATTCAAATACGGTTTATTTCGATAATCGATTTCCAGAACCTAATATAGCCGTCACTATATGGTATAATGTAAATTCTAGTGGAAATATTACTAGTTCAACTGTAACAAGTACAGCTTATGGTTATGGCATTGGAACATATTCACAAAGCCCAAACATAAATATGTACACTAATGCAAATATAGTAGTTTTTCAAGTAACAGGTCAAATTTCAAGCTCAGTTGGTATTGGAGCATTTTCACTTAATAGCGGTCAAATACTTCAATTTACAGGTAATTTAACATTCGGAGATGGAAGTAGTGGAAATGGTTCAACAT
>JAYUFJ010000056.1:0-2434 GCA_043738775.1 Flavobacterium sp.
AACACATAAATACCATGAACGGGATTTTAGAAGAAAAAATCAGCACGGAATACAAATACGGTTTTGTTACCGATATTGAAGCCGACAACGCACCGAAAGGTTTGAATGAAGATATCATTCGTTTTATTTCTGCAAAAAAAAATGAACCCGAATGGATGTTAGCTTATCGGTTAAAAGCATTGCGCCATTGGTTAACAATGGAAGAGCCACACTGGGCAAAAGTTTCTTACCAAAAACCAGACTTTCAGGACATCATTTATTACTCAGCTCCAAAGCCAAAAGTTGCATTGAATAGTTTAGACGAAGTGGAACCCGAATTATTGAAAACATTTCAAAAGCTTGGTCTTTCTATCTTAGAACAAGAACGGCTTACAGGCGTGGAAAGTAGAATAGCGTTGGATATTATTGTGGACAGCGTTTCGGTAAAAACAACTTTTAAAGCAACATTGGCTGAAAAAGGAATTATTTTTTGTTCGTTTGGCGAGGCTATTCAAGACCATCCTGAACTTGTAAAAAAATACATGAGTTCAGTAGTTCCTTATACCGATAATTTTTATGCGGCACTGAACTCCGCTGTTTTCACTGATGGCTCGTTTTGTTATATACCAAAAGGCGTTCGTTGTCCGATGGAACTTTCAACTTATTTCAGAATAAATTCGGCTGGTACCGGTCAGTTTGAACGCACCTTAATAATTGCCGATGAAGGTTCGTATGTGAGTTACCTCGAAGGCTGCACTGCGCCAATGCGTGATGAAAATCAATTGCACGCAGCCGTTGTAGAACTTGTAGCACATAAAAATGCGCAAATAAAATACAGCACCGTGCAAAACTGGTATCCGGGCGATAAAGATGGCAAGGGCGGCATTTTTAATTTTGTTACCAAACGCGGTATTTGTCTGGAAGAAAATTCTAAAATCTCCTGGACACAGGTAGAAACAGGTTCTGCAATTACCTGGAAATATCCATCGGTAATTTTAAAAGGTGATAATTCAGTTGGTGAATTTTATTCCGTAGCGCTTACAAATAACTATCAGCAAGCCGATACAGGAACAAAAATGATTCATATCGGGAAAAATACTAAAAGCACTATTATATCAAAAGGTATTTCGGCAGGCTTTAGCAACAATAGTTACAGAGGTTTGGTACGTATTTCAAAAGGCGCAACCAATGCACGTAATTTTTCGCAATGCGATAGTTTATTGATGAGTGATAAATGTGGGGCACATACATTTCCATACATCGAAATCAAAGATCAATCAGCCATTGTAGAGCACGAAGCAACAACTTCAAAAATTGGTGAAGACCAATTATTTTATTGCAAACAACGTGGTATTGATAATGAAAAAGCAATTGGTTTAATTGTAAACGGTTATTGCAAAGATGTATTAAGTCAATTACCAATGGAGTTTGCTGTTGAAGCACAAAAATTGTTGGCGGTTTCTTTGGAGGGCTCAGTAGGATAAAAATAAATAATCAAAGTTCAAAAAATGATATCAATTAAAAATTTACATGCGTCAATTGACGGGAAAGAAATTCTGAGAGGAATTAATTTAGAAATAAAAGCGGGAGAAGTACACGCTATTATGGGACCTAATGGTTCGGGGAAAAGCACATTGGCAGCGGTGCTTGTAGGGCGTTCGGAATATGAAGTTACAGAAGGTGAAGTAACCTACAATGGTAAAAATTTGTTAGAACTATCGCCTGAAGATAGAGCCAGAGAAGGTGTGTTTCTTGCGTTTCAGTATCCGATTGAAATTCCGGGAGTAAGCAATGTTAATTTTTTGAAAACAGCTATCAACGAAATTCGTGCTTACAAAGGTTTGGAACCAATGGAAGCAAAAGATTTTTTAGCAATGCTGAAGGAAAAGCAAAAATTAGTTGAGTTGGATGGCAAACTTGCCAATCGCTCTGTGAATGAAGGTTTTAGCGGTGGTGAAAAAAAACGCAATGAAATATTTCAGATGGCAATGCTTGATCCGAAACTTGCCATACTTGATGAAACCGATAGTGGGCTTGATATTGATGCCTTGCGCATTGTTGCCAACGGAGTAAATAAATTAAAATCGAAAGATAACGCAACCATTATTATCACACACTATCAACGGTTGTTGGATTATATTATACCCGATTTTGTTCACGTATTATACAACGGGAAAATTGTAAAGTCAGGATCAAAAGAATTGGCTTTGGAGTTAGAAGAAAAAGGATATGATTTTATTAAAGAAGAAGTAGAAGCTTAATTTATTGCAATGTCATTACAGTTTTTTACCCGAAGTAATCTCATTATTAAAAACATTTATTGAATATGTTCAAAATAATAAACAAACAAATGGAAACAGCTATTAAAACAGGTACGGTAAAAGATAAATTGATTTCTGAATTTGAACTGTCAAAATTTTTTTTATTCGGCAACACAAAACTGCGTGACCAGGCT
>JAYUFJ010000057.1:0-2433 GCA_043738775.1 Flavobacterium sp.
GATAAATGTAAAAGTGTAGCTAATGTTATGGAACAAATATCAGTAAAACACTCATAACTAATTTAAATTGCAATTTTTTTAAATTCCAAATTCCAATAAAATAAACTTTACAAAACTGGAATTTGTTTTTTGTTTTTTGAATTTTAATTTATTATTTATGACCCTACTTTTAGTTATTATAGTTTTAGCCCTTTTGTTCGACTACATTAATGGATTTCATGATGCTGCTAATTCAATAGCAACAATTGTTGCAACCAAGGTTTTAACGCCTTTTCAAGCAGTAGTTTGGGCAGCATTTTTTAACTTTTTAGCGTTTTGGGTTTTTGGATTTAAAGTTGCTGATACAGTTGCCAAAACAGCCAAAACAGATCAAATTACCTTGACAGTTATTTTAGCCGGCGTTGTTGCAGCAATTTTATGGAATCTACTTACTTGGTGGAAAGGAATTCCCTCTTCATCATCACATACATTAATAGGAGGATTTTCAGGAGCTGCAATTGCTCACGGATTTACAAAAGCAACTTCCGATGAATATTTTGGTTTTGCTGTAGTTAACTGGTACAAAGCAACTAAAGAAGGGGAATTGTTTCCAAGTGGCGTTTTAGTAGTAATTTCTTTTATTATTTTTGCTCCTATATTAGGAATGATAATTTCTTATTTTATTTCACTTTGGTTAATGTATTCTTCAAAAAAAGGAATTTTACCTAAAATTTTTACAATTTGTTTAATGATTTTAACTTTATTATTTATTAATTCAGTTTTAAAAGATAAAAACAAACCATTTTTTGATATAATTACCAATAAAGACAACATAAAATGGCTTCTAGTTGGACTAATTTTAATGAGTTTATCAACTTTTAATCTCATTTTTAGTTCGTTGTCAACAGCTAGAGCTGAAAAAGTTTTAAAAAAAATGCAATTATTATCATCTGCTAGTTTCAGTCTAGGTCACGGTGGAAACGATTCTCAGAAGGTAATGGGAATTATAGCTGCAGCAGTTGCAGTATATATACATACTCATCCAGAAGCACTTTCAACTTTACCCGAATGGTTAAATGTAGTTTTACCAAATGACGATAAAGGGATTAAAGGAGTAATGCCCAATTGGATACCATTGGCTTGTTATTCTGCAATAGCAGCAGGAACACTTAGCGGAGGATGGAAAATTGTCAAAACAATGGGATCAAAAATCACAAAAGTAACTGCATTTGAAGGCGTTGTTGCAGAATCAGCAGGAGCTTTAACTTTATTTTTCACAGAACATTTTAAAATTCCTGTTTCTACAACTCATACTATTACGGGTTCTATTATTGGAGTAGGAGTAACTAAAAGAGTTTCTGCAGTACGATGGGGAGTCACTGTAAAATTACTTTGGGCTTGGATTTTGACTATTCCAGTTTCGGCAGTTTTAGCAGCTATAGTTTATTATATTTTACGAATTTTTGGTTTAAATTAAAATTTAAAAAAAAGACAATAATTTTTTATAAAGTTATAAACCATTGATTAATTGTTCAAATGCTTCAGCAAGTAAACTTAAAATAATTTATTTATTGTTAATAGTGTATAAAAATGAAAAAGCCAATCTGGAGCGATTGGCTATTTCGGTGCGATGTAACTCCATTTCTGAATTCGCTTTGCAAATATAGATAAAATATTTAATACTTTCTTGAAATTTAAAATTTATATCCAATACCAACCCCTAAATTCCACTTTCCATTCTCCAATCCAGTTTTAGGATTATAAAAAGCTGGTATTTGAAACATAAAATGCTTGAGGCTTAAAAATACTCCAGCACCTAATGACGGATAAATTATTTGATTTTTGGGTTTATTATTGGCAATAGCATCTTTGTCTTCCTTAATTCGTAAAGATGGTAACATACCAAAACCAAATGCGTAGGGCTTTTTTACCCATTTTACCGAAGGACCACCAAAATTAATATAGCCCCCCTCATCAACGTAACCAGCTACTACTGCGCCATCCCAAACAGATGCCATAATTTTTGTTTCTTGTGCTTTCGAATACAAGCTTGACAATAAAATCATAAAAAGTAAAGTTATCTTTTTCATAATATAGTTTTAAAATTTAATCAAAAATACCTTTTTTTATCATAAAAGCAAAAAATTTAAATAAAAACCCTCAATTTATCGTGTAAAAAGTAAGTATTTAAATTTATTAAATTTTAAAATATTTAAGGGTTAATACTTTTTAAAATGAATTATTTTATTATTTTTGTAATCTAAATCAAATTAAAACATAATAATCATGAAAAAAAATACCAAATTAATGTTTTTTTTACTTATATCTTGCACAGTCTTTTCGCAAGTTATTTCGACTGCAAAATTGATTAACATTGCAGGAAAACAACGAATGATTACTCAGCGGTTGTGTAAAGATAAAATTTACCATACAATGAATGTTAAAGTTGAGGAT
>JAYUFJ010000058.1:0-6753 GCA_043738775.1 Flavobacterium sp.
TAATGCTTGCGACGCTATGATTGTTGCCAATGTAGAAATAATAATACTAGGCAATAAAAACCAACTTGGTATGATTTCGAAAAATGGATTTCTGCCATTTAGCAACGTTTGCCCTTGGTGCATGAGCCAAGCGGCCTGACCAAGATAGGCAACTACCAAACTTATTTTTACGTAAATCCAAGTGATACGAATGTTTTTTATTCCACAATGACCTAAATCGGAATACAATGCTTCTGCTCCTGTGGTACACAAGAAAACTGCACCTAATAGCCAAAATCCTTTAGGATAATTGGCTAATAAATCATAAGCATAATAAGGATTTAAAGCATTTATAATATCGGTATGTTGCATAATTTCTTTTACTCCAAAAACCAATAACATAGTAAACCAAACGGTCATAATTGGTCCAAATGCTTTACCGATTACTTGTGTTCCAAAACGTTGAAAAAAGAACAATAAGGATATGATGGCAACCACGATTCCGACAGTTAATAAGTTTCCTGGAATAATTATATTTTCTAAACCTTTAACCATACTTAAACCTTCAATTGCAGACGAAACCGAAATAGGAGGTGTAATAATTCCGTCAGCAAGTAGGGTTGTAGCACCCAGTATTGTTGGAATAACTAATTTTTTACCATAACGTCTAACCAAAGCATAAAGCGAGAAAATACCGCCTTCTCCGTGGTTGTCTGCTCGAAGAGTGAGCCAAATATATTTTATAGTAGTTTGAAAAACCAATGTCCAAAACACACAAGAAACGCCACCATAAACAAGCATTAAGTTAATATCTCTTGTACCTATTATGGCTTTAAAAACATAGAGCGGACTTGTTCCAATATCTCCATAAATAATTCCGAGTGCGACTAAAAGTGATGCTATAGTTACTTTACTTGCGACTCCGTGTTTTGCAGTATCCATTTTTTAAATTTGTTTTAAATTTTAATGGTACAAATTTCTATAAAAATATCTTTGTAAGATATAAAGATGTAATTGTTAAATGTAAAGATTTTATAAAGATTAACTAAAACGATAGCCCACACCACTTTCTGTAACAATATATTTGGGTTGGTTTGGGTTTTCTTCTATTTTTTTACGTAATGTTCCTACAAAAACTCTTAAATATTGCGTTTCTAATTGATACCCATTTCCCCAAATTTCATTCAAGATGTATTGATGCGTTAAAACTCGACCTTCATTTTTCATAAAAAGTGCCAATAAATTGTATTCGGTTGCAGTAAGTTTTAGTAATTCGTTTTTTTGTTTTATAGTTCTTGCTCCAAAATCTATTTGTAAATCTCCACAAGAAAAAATACTGCAATCGTCATTGGTTTGGTTTCTGCGAATAACAGAGCGGATTCGGGCCAAAAGTTCGGCACTTCTAAAAGGTTTTGTTAAATAGTCTGTTGCTCCGTTGTCAAGTGCTTTTACAATGTCTTCTTCGCTGTTTTGTACCGATAGCATAATAATTGCTTTAGTGTACCAAGTGCGTAATTCTTTGAGAATTTCGTGTCCGCTTTTGTCGGGCAAACCTATATCGAGTAAAATTAATTCTGGCGGATGGTTTACCGCCATTAAAATTCCTTCTTTTCCAGATTCGGCAAGCCAAACTTTATAATCGTTACTTTCTAGTGTTATTTCAAGCAATTTACGAATTGGTGCTTCGTCATCAATGACTAATATTTCTGCTTTATTCATTTTTGAGAGCGTTTAAATAAGAGGTTTCTGTTGGAATTGTTATTGTAAAATTTGCACCTAAATTTGGATTGTTTTTTAATATAATTGTTCCGTTATGTGCTTCTACAAAACCTTTTACGATTGATAATCCTAGTCCGTTACCGCCAGTTTTGGTATTTTGTACACGATAAAATTTATCGAAAGCAAATTGTATTTCATTTTCGGGAAAACCATTGCCGTTATCAGAAACCGAAAAAATACAATTTTCAGATTGATAGGAAGCATCAATCTTTATAATTGAGTTTTCTGGAGTGTATAGAATTGCGTTTGTAACTAAATTTTGAATAACTTCTTCAATTAATCCAGCATCTAATTTGAATAAGGGCAATTTTTCGTTCGAAACAAAATCAATAATATGGTTGTTTTTTATTGGGGTAATTTTTTGAATTACGGTGTAAATAAGTTCGTTTATATCGCACCAATCTTGATTTAGTTTTAGCATTCCAGTTTCTAATCGACTCATATTTAACAAATTTTCGACTTGTCTATTAAGTCGAATACTGGCTTTGTCAATTTCTTCTAGCAGTTGGGTTTGGTTGTTTTCCGAAAGTTTGTTTTTGTTTTCTTTAAGTGTGTCAATTGCTCCAATGATTGTTGCTATTGGAGTTCTTAATTCGTGAGAAAGTGAATTGAGTAATGTATTGTAAAGTTTTATTGTTTTTTCTTTTTCTGCTTTGTCTCGTGCTTTGTTTTCGGCTTCTCTTATTTTGAATGTTAAAACTGCGTTTACCATTGCAATAATTATATAAATCAAGAATAGTAGAATATCTTCGGTATTTTTGATATGAAATGTAAAAAGTGGCTTAATAAAAAAGAAGTTCAATATTAAACCGCTCAAAAGTGCGGTAAGCAAAACAGGTAAAATATCAAAAAGCATCGCTATTACTGATACCGTCATAAGCAGAATTAATGCGGTTATTCGATAATCGATAAATTTTGATGAGAAAAAGCATAGTATGGAAACCAAAAATACCAACGAAACACTAATTGTGTATTGCATTGTTATTGAATATTTTTTGGCTTTAAATTTTCTCAAGATTAAATTATTTTATGAGTACAAAAGTAATTCAATTCTTTAAATATTTAAATACTATTTTTTTTGGTTATGAATAATTTTGTAATAATAATACTTGAATTGTATATCTTTGTTGAGGTTTTAAATGACTCCTATTTTCAACTTTGATAGGGAACAAAAAAAGCTAATTATTTTTTCCAGTAGCATTTATTACTTGAATTTAATTTATAAAAAACTATGCTTTCAGAAAAAATAGCGACTTTAAGTCCAAAACAAAACATACTTATTAAAGGGGCACAAATTCATAATTTAAAAAATTTAGATATTGCTATTCCTAGAAATAAATTGGTAGTAATTACCGGGCTTTCTGGCTCCGGAAAATCATCTTTGGCATTTGATACTTTGTACGCCGAAGGGCAACGCCGTTATGTTGAAAGTTTATCATCCTATGCAAGACAATTTTTAGGACGATTGGACAAACCGAAAGTAGATTATATCAAAGGTATAGCGCCAGCAATTGCAATTGAACAAAAAGTAAATACCACTAATGCCCGTTCAACAGTAGGTACATCGACCGAAATTTATGATTACATGAAACTCCTTTTTGCAAGAATTGGAAAAACAATTTCGCCAGTTTCTGGTCAAGAAGTTAAAAAAGATACCGTTACAGATGTGGTCAACCAAGTAAAAAAACTCAATTTAGATAGTAAATGGTTACTACTTGCCCCAATTTATTTAGAAAAAGGACGAAAAATAGAAGACAAACTAAAGGTTTTATTACAACAAGGTTTTGCTAGAGTTTTGGTTAATAATGAAATGATTCGACTGGATGAATTGGATAACATAAAAACCAAACTCACAATAAAAAATACGTTGTTAATAATTGATAGAATTGTTGTAAAAAATGATGATGATTTCTATAATCGTTTGTCCGATGCTATTCAAACAGCTTATTTTGAAGGAAAAGGGTTATGCCATTTGCAAGAAGTTGGTTCGGATAAACGACTTTCATTCAGCGGAAATTTCGAGCTTGACGGTATTGATTTTTTGGAGCCAAACGTTCATTTATTTAGTTTTAATAATCCATACGGTGCTTGCCCAGTTTGCGAAGGCTACGGAAATGTAATAGGAATTGATGCTGAATTGGTAATTCCAAACACAACACTTTCGGTTTTTGAAAACGCTATTTTTCCTTGGCGTGGCGAAAGTATGGGTTGGTACCGTGATGAATTGGTAAACAATGCCTATAAATTCGATTTTCCTATTCACAAACCTTATTTTGAACTATCAGAAACTCAAAAAGACTTGATTTGGTCGGGTAATCAATACTTTCAAGGATTGCAATCGTTTTTTAAAGAACTAGAAGAAAAAAATTATAAAATTCAAAATCGTGTTATGCTTTCTCGTTATCGAGGTAAAACAAAATGCTACTCGTGCAAAGGAAAACGCCTACGAATAGAGGCAAATTATGTTCAAGTTGGCGGAAAAACCATTTCGGATTTAGTTGACTTATCAATAAAAAAATTGATACCATTTTTTAATGAATTAAAATTATCCAATTATGATACAACAGTTGCAAAACGATTGTTGATAGAAATAAAAAATCGTTTGTCGTTTTTAAGCAATGTAGGTTTGGATTATTTGACTTTAAATAGAAACTCTGCAACACTTTCGGGTGGCGAGTCACAACGTATTAATTTAGCAACCTCATTAGGAAGTAGTTTGGTAGGCTCAATGTATATTTTAGACGAGCCCAGCATCGGTTTACATCCAAAAGATACCGAATTATTGATTGATGTTTTAAAAAACTTACGTGATTTAGGAAACACCGTAATTGTAGTGGAACACGACGAAGATATTATGAAAATGGCCGATATGATTATCGATATTGGTCCCGAAGCAGGAACTTTAGGAGGAAAATTAGTAGCTCAAGGAACATTTGATGAAATATTAAAATCGGATTCGTTAACAGCTAAATATTTGAACGGCGAATTGGAAATAAAAACACCAAGAATTCGCAGAAAATGGAACGCTTACATAGATATTATAGGTGCCCGAGAAAACAATTTGCAAAATTTAAATGTTCGATTTCCACTTGATTGTTTAACCGTAATTACAGGAGTTTCTGGAAGCGGTAAAAGCACATTGGTAAAAAAAATATTATTTCCAGTGCTGCAAAAAAAAATTGAAGGAGTAGCCGAAAAGGCAGGACAATTTTCAGATATGCAAGGACATTATCATAAAATTCAACATATAGAATACGTTGATCAAAACCCAATTGGGAGAAGTTCACGTTCCAATCCGGCAACATATATTAAGGCCTATGATGATATTCGTGATTTATATGCCAAAGAAAAATTATCAAAAATTCGAGGTTATTTGCCCAAGCATTTTTCATTTAATGTTGATGGCGGACGTTGCGAAACCTGCAAGGGCGAAGGGTCAATTAATGTAGAAATGGTTTTTATGGCCGATGTTACTTTGCCTTGTGAAACCTGTAACGGAAAACGCTTCAAAAAAGAAGTTTTAGAAGTACATTTTGAAGATAAAAATATTCACGATTTACTTACTATGACTATCGATGATGCAATTTCGTTTTTTACGATACATAAACAAACTAAAATTTTACAAAAAATCCAACCTTTACAAGATGTAGGTTTGGGTTATGTACAACTTGGACAATCATCTTCAACTCTTTCGGGCGGTGAAGCGCAAAGAATTAAACTAGCTTCATTTTTAGTAAAAGGAGCTACAAAGGAAAAAGCCTTATTTGTTTTTGACGAACCCACAACAGGTTTACATTTTCACGATATAAAAAAATTATTAAAATCGTTTGATGCATTGATAGACAAAGGGCATTCGATTATTGTAGTAGAACACAATTTAGATTTAATAAAATGTGCCGATTGGATAATTGATTTAGGTCCAGAGGGTGGTGAAAACGGAGGTTTACTTCTTGCCGAAGGAACACCCGAAGAAGTTGTAAAAAATAAAAAATCGATTACAGGCAGGTATTTAAAAATGAAGTTGTGAGTTGCCAGAAATGCTCTCGAAACCGACAAAATTGAAATATGAAAAATATTTTGTAGTTTTACAAAGGTAAAATTATTTAAAAAAATATGACTGAAAAATTTAAAATAGCAAGTTTGTTCTCGGGTTGTGGTGGCTTAGACCTTGGCTTTATTCAAGCAGGTTTTGAAGTAATTTGGGCGAACGACTTTTTTAAGGAAGCAGTACAAACTTATAAAAATAATATCGGCGACCATATAGTTTATGGAGATATTACCAAAATTCCAAGCGAACAAATTCCAAACAATTTTGATGTTTTACTTGGAGGATTTCCTTGTCAAGGCTTTTCGATTGCTAACTCAAAACGAAGTATGGAAGACGAAAGAAACTTTCTATATAAAGAGTTACTTCGTTTAATCACAGACAAAAAGCCAAAGTTTTTTGTAGCAGAAAACGTGAAGGGATTACTTTCTATGCAAAAAGGTAAAGTTTTTGAAATGATTTTGGAGGATTTCAAAGCATTAGGCTACAATGTAGATTATCGAGTTTTGAAAGCATCAGATTATGGAGTTCCACAGAATAGAGAAAGAGTTGTAATTATTGGAAACAGATTAGGTTTAGAAAACCTTTTTCCAACAAAAACTCACGGTTTAGCAAATGATTTATTTAGCAACACAACAAAACCTTATGTTGCAGTAAAAGATGTTGTAAGTCATTTACTCAACGTTAGACCTAGAGACAAATCTTTTGAACTTGATGGAAAAATAATCCATAATCACATCGCACGTACAAATGTACACGACACATTTTGGGGAAGAAAACATAAAGTAAAACAATTTGACATTTGTGATTATTTAAAAGAATGGCGAAATAAAAGTGGTTGGAGTACAAAAAAAGTTGATGAACATTTTGGTTATGCTCATACTGCTGGACATTGGTTCAGAAAAGATAATGGTTCAGGAAGTATTCAAAACCCAAAAGATTGGTGGGAA
>JAYUFJ010000059.1:0-6751 GCA_043738775.1 Flavobacterium sp.
ATTTAATGAATCATTACCAAAAATATTACCCACATTTGGATTTCCGATTGTTCCATTTACAGGAGAAGTGCTATCGGCAACAGCTAAAATTGGTGCTGCAACAACTGTTACGGTAACGATAGCAGTGTCACAATTTGGAGTTGCAAGGTTATCGCATATCTGATATGTTATGTTATATATACCAGCTGGAACGTTAGCAGCAATACTTACTTGACCATTTGAAGCTATTGATGGTACTGGACCCGTTGCAGTTACACCTCCAACTGTGGTAGATAAAACTGTTAAATTAACATTTGAAGTAGTCGCAGGAGTAGTTCCACCATTTAAAGTATCGTTTACTAAAACATTACCTAAATTTGGATTGGCGTTTCCTGAAGTTACTGGTCCATAATTATCATCATCAGCATTAATACTAAAAGGTGTTATACAGAAGAATGTATCGTCAACATGTCCAAAATCGTCAACATAACATCTGTACTTGTAAGTACCAGCAGGTAAAATAGTAGAAGTACCTTCTAAAAACACCCAAGTATCCTTTGATGGAGGTGTTGTTAAAGTAAAATTAAATGTATTTGAAGTTGCAACAACGTTATTTAGATTATCCAAAATTTCAATACGTGCAACCCAAGGAGTATATGAACCCGGGGTAACCGCAGTATCTCTGTTGGAAAACCAACCTGAAAATTTAAAAATAGATGGAGTTGCAATAGTAAACATTTGAATTGGGAAATTATTTGACCCGTTAATGTCTAAATATTGATTTCCAGTTCCGTGTGCATTTTTCGGTCCAGCAGCATAACCTGCGCCGTCAACTCTTATAATATTAAACGCACTTGGATTTGCAATAAATGGTGACCAACCTGGATAAGCTGGTGGAGTTGTATAAATATTATTTCCATTTATATTGGGAACAACAGGGTTTTCAAAACTCGGATTAACCAATAGGTTTGAAGCACAAGTAGGCGGAGTAACAATTATAGAAATTATAGCTGTATTTGATGTTATCGCATTTGAGTTTTGAACAGTATAATTAATTGGAGTTACTTGACCTACAAATGTTGGTGTTGGAGTAAAAATAACTGATCCAGGTGGTGCTCCAACGGTTGTAAAAGTCCCTTGTCCAGATACAGTAAAGGTAGTATCAATTGCAGGAGTTGAAGGATCTAAATCAATCGTATTTCCATTTATTGTACCCGAGGTAGTAGTGTCATTATTTATAATGTTGAAAGTTATTGGTGAGTTGACAAGAGTACCATTACTGTCGTTATTTGCAGTTGTTGTACCTAATACACAAGTGACATCAAATGCAGTTGAGGCTGCAGTAACTCCACAAGTTCGAACTCCTGTAACAGAAAACGATCCAGCTGAAGTAGGTGTATAAGTTTGACTAGTTGCTCCTGGAATTGCTACATCATTATTGTACCATTGATAAGGTGCTATTCCAGCTTCGGCAGTTAAAACAGTAGTACAGCCCGAACCGTTTAAGGTAGCTACAGGAGGTAGTGGACTGTCATTAAAAGACGATAAATATGCAGACATTGAAAAACCACCACCCTGTTGCACCATATTAATACTCATACGTGTAGTACAAGTAAAAATTATTTTTGCAGGGTTGACTAATTGTGTATTGGTAAAATCAATTAAATAGTAGCCCGATGTTCCTATTTGACGTCGAACACCTCCAAGTGATTCTAAATTAGTACCGTTCATGTTTACTACAGCGGTTGCGCTTTGAATTAAAACATATCCAAAATAAGGGAGATTACCATTGTTATAATCTGTAAATTTAGTAGTTTCAACTTGAAAAGAACCTGAACAACCACCTACTGGAGGCAAAACAGACATATCAACTTCACATCCTTGTGCTGTGCCCGAGTAAACAACTACATTATTATTTGAAGATAAAATTGTGCTAGAGTATGGATTTGTTCCATCACCATGAAAAATAGATTGTGAATCACCAGCATTTGTTAAGGTGAAATTACTTGTTGAAATTTGAGTTCCTGTTGCATCATAATTTGTAACGGTTACTGTTGTTCCTGCAACCGTTGCAACAATTGTACTTTGTTCAGGAAGATCCGTAGCTGTTGTTGTTGGGTTCCCATTTCCTCTTAAAATAAGATAATTTTTACCCACAACTCGCAAAGGTGGAATTTCATCAAAAACACCATCGGTACAACCACCAGGTAAATCACCCCAGTTACCCGAGTTCATTACAATGTTTTTGTTAGATGTAATTAAATCGCCTATTGGAGTTTGAAATAAATACGATTCTCCAGCATTAAGCGTAACCAGAGCAACACCATTTAATAAAACGTTAGTACCTGAACTAATTGCCATTACTGAATAAACAGGGGCATTTGCAGCACCAGGAACAGATCCTAAACCGGCGAAATTTTTTCGATAATAACCCACACGAAACGAACGCCCAGAGGCTTCATTACCATAGCTTGACAAACCTGCATTACCTTTAATATCCTGAAAGTTACCTCCGTTTACTGCATCACTTTCAACGTTTCGAATAGTTACAGCAACTGGAGTTGCACTTGTAAAAATCAAACCTCTATCGGTATAGACCGTATTTATAGTATTTGCAGTAACACCCGATGGCGAACCTGCTGGACGAAAATTAACAGGGCTTCCTGCAATTACACTTAAAGTAGTTATTGCTGTACCGTCACTTTTGGTAACAACAACAGATACTGCCGTGGTTGAAGTTGTAGATACTACAAATTCATTTGCATCTGACGAATATTGCCAAGGTGCGGGAGCAATATAATGTTTTGTTGCATATTGAGCATTTACATTAATAGCAAAACCAATAAACATTACAAGACAGAAAAACCATCTTTTTAAGGAGTTAGTTTTTTTAAACATAATTTACAATTTTAAAATTTGTATTGTTTTTCAAAGAGAATGATTTTCTTCGAATGCTTGAATTTTCAAATTTAGTAGCTATTGAAAATTTCATGATTTTTATATGTCCTTTAGAAAGTGGACAACAGTAATCATTTAAACTCAAATTGTTTAAATACCGATTGTAGGTATTTAAAGTAACTTGAGAATTGGTTGTTTGTAAAATTTGCTTTTTAAATTCAAATTTTGAAACAACCATAAAAAACACACTAAAAATCAAAATTAAAAACCTAATGGAATTGATTTTGAATAAAGTAAAATTTCTCATACTCACATTGTTAAGATTATTAAAATAGTTTTTGCTCCTGTTAGGGGAATACCCCGCAAAAATATAATAAAAAAATGAAAAATGTTAAAAAAAATGAAAAATGTTAAAATTATCATATTCCAAAAGGCTTAATCAAGAATATTTCTTTGAAATTTATTTATAATTTAAAGAATTTGAAGATTAAAAATTCAATAAAAAACGTAGAAACTAAAAATTTGGTTGAACAATTGTTAAACAATAAAATTTTTTTTAAATTTGTAACTAACCAAAATCAAAAAACATGAACATTTATTCTTTACTTACAGCATCGTTTGTTTCTTTATTAATTGGCTTTGTATGGTACAATCCAAAGGTTTTTGGAACAATTTGGATGCGCGAATCGGGTATTAAATTTGACCAAGACAACAAACCTAATATGATTAAAATTCTAAGTTTTCATTTTATTTGTGCTTTTTTTATGGCAATTATCCTACGGTTTTTAGTGATCCATCAAACTGGTGCAATAGCAATGGTGGGTGGAGATGATACTAATATGAATGCCACATTTGTAGCTTTCATGAAAGAATTCGGAACTGAATTTAGAACCTTTAAACACGGAGCGCTTCACGGAACTATGGCAGGAATTTTGTTTGTAATGCCATTATTCGGAATAACAGCATTATATGAAAAAAGAAGTTTTAAATACGTTTTGATTACATCAGGCTATTGGATAATTACTTTAGCCGTAATGGGAGGAATTATTTGTAGTTGGATATAAAAAAATAGTTGAGTAAAAAATATCCATTCCAAAAAAAAAATGGAATGGATATTTAATTACAATTCATTAATTGCCTTTGCTAAATCAAAATCTTTTTTAGTAATACCGTTGGCATCGTGAGTTGTTAATCGAATGTGAACTTTGTTGTACACATTAAATAATTCAGGATGATGGTTTGCTTTTTCAGATAAAATTCCGACTTCAACAATAAAAGCAAGTGCTTTACTAAAGTTTTTAAATTGAAATTGTTTTTCAATACCGTTGTTTTTAAAAATCCAATCGGTAATGTTTTGCAATTCGGTAGTCACTTTTTCGATATCGTATTTCATAATATTTTTTTAATAATTTATAAAGTTAAAACATTTATAATCAATTTTGATACTTATTTAAAAAATGATTAATTTTGGATTTTAAATTGAGTCTCTTTTGCCAACAAATTATACTTTTCAAATAGTCGAATCAACCGAAAATCTTCCTGAAAAATGGGGCGATTTGGCTTCAAAAAACATTCTTCTTTCAATTGATTATTTAAAAGTTTTAGAACAATCAAAACCAAATAATATTTCAATTTTTTTTATCGGAATTTTTGAATCAGAAAAACTAATTGGAATAGCACTTTCAATGTTAGTAAATTTAAATTTATTAACATCATTTGGGGAACGCGATAAATGCTTAAAAACCTTTTTTAGAAACTTACTATTTAAAAATTTTTCGTCGCATGTTTTGGTTATTGGAAATAATTTTTTTACCGGACAAAATGCATTTATTATCGATGAAAATTATAAAAAAGAAGAAGTCGTTTCAACTTTAAAAACCGCCGCTGATGAACTGGTTTTATTATTAAAAAAGAAAAAAGAAAAAGTGCATATTATCACTTTTAAAGATTTTGATTCGACCGAAATTAATTATTTTAATAAAACAGATTTTAAAGAATATAAATTCTTTTCAACGCAACCTAATATGGTTTTTTCAATAACTGAAAACTGGAAAAAGGAAGAAGATTATGTAGTCGATTTATCTAAAAAATACCGTGATCAATACAAACGATCACACAAAAAACTAGATGGAGTTTTTAAACAAAAAATGTCAGTATTAGACATAAAAAAACATGAAAAAACCATTTACAATTTATACACTTATGTAGCCAAAAATGCTCCATTTAATACATTCTTTTTAGCCGAAAACCACTTCGCTAAATTAAAAGAAATCTTACAAGACAAATTTTTATTTTATGGTTATTTTTTAGAAGATAACTTAATAGGATTTAATACTTTAATAAAAAACGGAACTAAAATGGAAACTTATTTTTTAGGATACGATGAAGCTATACAACGTGAAAAAATGTTGTATTTGAACATGCTGTATGATATGATAGGTTATTCAATTAAAAAAGAATTTAATCAAATTATTTTTGCTAGAACTGCTCTTGAAATTAAAAGTTCAGTTGGGGCAAAACCCTTAAAAATGTATGGCTTGATTAAACATCAAAACAAATTTATTAATCTATTTATGAAAAAATTAATTAATTATTTTGAACCCCAAACGATTTGGCAAGAGCGAAATCCGTTTAAATAGAATTATTTAGAGCAAAAATTTGCAGTTCCAAAAAATAAAACTAATTTTGCACTCGAAATACGAAACACGTATTCATACATAAAAATCATTTAATACAATATTGGAATGTATCTAAGTAAAGAAAAAAAGGCGGAAATTTTCGCTCAACACGGTGGAAAAGCCGAAAACACTGGAGCGACAGAAAGTCAAGTAGCTTTGTTCACTTTTAGAATTTCACATTTAACTGAACACTTGAAAAAAAATCGTCATGATTACAACACCGAGCGTTCACTAGTCCTTTTAGTAGGTAAAAGAAGAAGTCTTCTTGATTACTTAAAAAAGAAAGACGTTGTTAAATATCGTGAATTGATTAAAGAATTAGGAATTAGAAAATAATTCATAGAAAAGAGGTGCCTACGCGCCTCTTTTTTTTACAATAATAATACGCTTTTTAAAAGAAAAAGTTTAGTTTTTCATTGGGTTTTAGGCAGTAACTACGCCACAAACAATACAACTATAACTCGTGTCCGCCGACAGGCAGGCTAAAACCAATGTAAAATTAATAACAAAAAAGATTATGATTCCACAATTATTTAAGGAAACAATCGATTTAGGTGATGGCAGAAACATCACAATCGAAACAGGACGTTTGGCAAAACAAGCCGATGGTTCAGTAGTAGTAAGAATGGGCGATACGATGCTATTAGGAACAGTAGTTTCGGCAAGAACGGCAAACCCAAACGTAGATTTTTTACCATTAACGGTAGATTATCGTGAAAAATTTGCAGCAGCAGGTCGTTTTCCAGGAGGCTTTTTTAAACGAGAAGCTCGTCCAAGTGACAACGAAGTGTTAACAATGAGATTGGTAGACCGAGTTTTGCGTCCGCTTTTCCCAAATGATTACCATGCTGAAACCCAAGTAATGATTCAATTAATGTCTCACGATGAAGACGTTATGCCAGATTCATTGGCAAGTGTAAATAATGCAAAGAAGGAAATCATGGAATAGTGGATTGACTTATTTTTGTTTACCGTACATTGTACATTCGCAGATGTCACACGTACGTTCCATACTGGAACTCCCACCGCATTTCAGGTAAAAATATGTTCGTCCGCCCATCTATGTGTTCGTGTATATTTATCTGTCTTTCGATGTGTCAGCTTGTCTGTTGGTCGGTAAAGATAATAGTTACTACAGTCCTTCTTTCCACTTGTTAACGTCGCTGCATTCTTCTCAATTCTCTGCCAGATTTTGT
>JAYUFJ010000060.1:0-2423 GCA_043738775.1 Flavobacterium sp.
ACAGGATTAGAAACTTTAGTAGATCCATTAAATCCAAATCCATCATATATAGATATCCGAATTAACAACCCTGCATTTGATAAAAATGGAAATTTGTGAAATTCCGATGGACTGCCAACTTCCGCTTGAAGAGAGTACTTTTATAGGGTTGGCTATATGAGCATTAGTCATCCACAAATTTCCATTTTTATCAAATGCAGGGTTGTTAATTCGGATATCTATATATGATGGATTTGGATTTAATGGATCTACTAAAGTTTCTAATCCTGTTGTGCCTGTATTCGATTGGTTATATAATATAGACGGTATATTGTTTTGTAATTTTAATAACCCTGAAAAAAAAGAACTTACAAATACATTTTCTTCATTATTGGGATTAATGGCAATACCTGATAAAGATGCAGCCCCAAACAAACTTGAAACCGGAATTTTACTCCAGCCAATAGTCTCGGTAAATTTACTAAAAGGGAATGGTACAATTCCGGTACCATAGCCATACGGGTTGTAATCGGAATCATAACCGCCATAAACTGCCCAAAGCGATTTTGAAGTACTTTTAACTCTAAAAATTGCGTTTTTAATTGGCCCATCGGGCTTGTTATTTGTAAATGAATTTGGACTCAAAATAGGAGTTGAATAAAACCCATTTTCATTAGTACCAATATAAACAGTATCGTTAACTACCGTTGCGCAAGTAAATTGAACACTAGCATCGATAATTTGAGAAGTTGTAATATGAACCGAAGTGCTTAAACTTGAATTTAAAACATAAACATTGTTAGGAGTAGTAATAATTACATAGTTATTGGAAGTTCGAATATCTAAAGTAGGTTCACCGTAATTTATTAATGGATTGAAAGAAGTTCCATTATATACAAAAGTGGTGTTATTTTTAGTTGCAAGTATTTTGTTTTGAATAACTGAAATTCCGTTCCAATTACTGCCATTGTCAAAAATAGCCCATTGAGCAAAATCGACTAAATTGGGATTGGTAATTAATGCTTTTTTTATTCCTGCATTTTGAGTAATTGCATAAATATCATTCCCTAAAATTGCAGTTTGAAAAATTTTATCAATTTGTCCATTAAATCCGATATAAAAAGTATCTCCAAACTCAAATGCTGTTAAATCAAAAACTGTAATGCCATAATCGGTTGAAACATAAATTTTACCATTGTTTTCTAAAAAATGATTTATTTTTTTTTGCGATTGCGGAACAGGTAAATCCGAATAAATTCCATTTTTTAATAAAATTGAACCGTCGGCATTTAAAATTAGTAACTTGCCGTTTTGGTTACCAATGAATGTTTTATTTAAGTTGGGGCTATAATAAATTGCTGTAATTAATTCGGCTTTTAATCCATCAATTGAGTTGATTGTTTTTAATTCGTTAGTTGACAAGTTTTTTATAACAAGAGCATTTTCAGTTGCACAAAAAACAGTATTTGCTCCTTCCGAAATATCTTTTATTTGGTTGTATGAAAAATACCCTTTCCAAAGTGAATTATTTTGACAAAAAATGTTACTAAAAAACAAAATTAAGAGCAATAAAAGACCTTTTTTTATCATTTTAAATAAAATTGAATACTACAAATATACTATAAACGCAATAAATATAAATTTAATATAATTTGTAAAAAATAATTTGGTTAATTTAAATTTGAACTTTTTTGCCTTTATCGTCAAGTGTTAAACAATTTATTAGCAATTATTGTTGTCCCTTAAAAAAAGCAAAATTAGTGGCTTCTTTAAAGTAATCGTAATTTTGTGTTGCAAAATAAAATAAACGATGAGCAAAAATAAGTATTTTTGTAGTAAATCTGTTTTACTCATCTTTTTATTTAAATTTTGGTTTTCGTTATTGCAGCGCAGTCGAACAGCTAATTTATTTGAATTAATATCCGATTTAAAACAAGATTGCAAATGTGAGTTGCAAAATGAAATAGAAGCAGAACAATTTTTCAAAACATTTATAAATAATTAATGAAAGCACTAACTTTCTCAAAATTCGGTTCGCCCGAAGTGTTAGAATATATCGAAATTCCAAAACCAACCATTGCAAAAAATGAAGTTATGGTAAAAATGGAAGCCATCGGTTTAAACTACGCAGATATATATAGGCGAAAAGGAAATTACCATCTTAAAGGAAATCCGCCGTTTATTGCAGGTTACGAAGGTGCTGGAATTGTGGTGGAAAGCAATTGCAAAAATACCAAAATTGGCGACAGAATTGCGTTTACCGATGTACCTTTTGCCAATGCCGAATTGGTGATTGTTCCTAAAGCACATATTATTCCGCTTAACGAAAATATAAGTTTCGATTTGGCGGCTTCGGTTTTATTGCAAGGATTAACGGCGCATTATTTATCGAATGACAGTTTTAAAGTCAAAAAAAATGATGTAGTTTTAATTCACGCTGCTTC
>JAYUFJ010000061.1:0-2422 GCA_043738775.1 Flavobacterium sp.
TGATTAATTAACGAATTTAAAGTCAAACCTATAAATTTTTCTTCGTTATGTGCAGGAATTACGATGTAATATTTCATTTTAATGGTAAGTAAGTCACAAATATCATTATTTTTGTGCTGATAATGAAACTAATTTTCGATTGAAAACAAAAACCGCAGTTGTAATTGTAACTTTTAACGGAAGTCGTTGGATAAAAAAAATGATTGAAAGCGTCTTAAAATCATCAATTGCAGTTGAGATAATTGTAGTTGACAATGCTTCAAGCGATAATTCAATTGAAATTTTAAAATCTTTTTCAAAGATTCAAATAATAAAAAACGAAAAAAATTTAGGATTTGGAAAGGCAAACAATATCGGAATTAAGTTAGCATTAAAACAAAATGCAAACTTTGTTTTTTTACTAAATCAAGATACTTGGATTTTTGAAAATACAATCGAAAATTTAGTAAATACTATTCTTGAAAATAGTGATTTCGGAATTGTTAGCCCAATCCATATCGCACCAAACGAAACTGATTTAGATTTAAACTTTGAAACTTATTTTAATCGAAAAACCATTAATTTTGATACAAATTTAGTTCAAGTTCCTTTTGTTAACGCTGCGGCTTGGTTAGTTAGTAAAAATTGTTTTGAAAAAACTGGATTATTTGAACCTGTTTTTAGTCATTACGGTGAAGACAGAAATTTTTGCAATCGAATAGTATTTCACAATTTTAAAATTGGAATTGATCAAAACTCAAAAATTGTTCATGACCGAATAATTTCAAGAAGTTTTAAAAAAGACAGGCTTCAATCGGAATTTAAAATTTTAAACGAATTTATTAATATAAATAATTCAAAAATAAAAAGTGTTTTTAATGGATTGAAAAATGTTTTTGGTTTGCCAAAATTTTTTTTAAAAAATTATAGTTTTGTTAAAATTTTGCATTTATTTTTTAATTTAATTTATTATTTTTTTAAAACTATTTTTAATTATAATACAATAAATTCAATTCGTAAAACTTCAAAACAAGGCAAAAACGGTTGGTAATGGAAAACAAAGCATCACAAAAACAAGCCTTTTTTTTTACAATAATTAATTATTTAGGTATTGTTATTGGCATTATTTCTACACTTTTTATATATCCAAAAAACAAAGAAATTTTAGGTGTTTTTAGATACATTGAATCGCTTTCGCAAATTATTTTCCCGGTTTTATTAATTGGAGCTTCACAAGCTTTGGTGAATTTTTATCCCAAATTGATTGTTAATTTACGTAAACAATTGTTTACTTTCAGTTTGGTTTCTATTACAATTTTATCAGGTTTTGTTTTTTTATTGATTATTTCGCTTTCTTTTTTTTCTTCATTAAAAGGAATGAAATATATTTATTTTGCATTTCCGATAGGAGTTTTTTTAGCCTTTATTGAATTATTTAAAAAGCAGTCAACCATAATTCAAAAGTTGGCCATACCTACTTTTTTTGATAATATAATTCCAAAATTGGCTTTGCCTATTTTATTTTTATTGTTGCTACAAAACGCTATCTCTGTCTCGCAATCCTTACTTTTTTATGTCATTTCATATGGAATAATTTTTGTTTTGATTGCTATTTATCTTTTCAAACATTTTAACCCAAGTTTTAATTTTCGGTTTGCCGAATTGTTTCAGAACATTGGAAAAATGAATTATTACCGATTTAGTTTTTATGCATTTGCTGGTAGTTTAGGCTCTGTTTTTGCTTTTAGAATAGATGCTATTATGATTCCAAAATTTATTTCTATGGAAGCCAACGGAACTTTTAGTATCGGTGTAACTTTGGCATCGGCACTTGCAATTCCAGCTACAGGGATTTTTACTTTATACGCTCCAATTATTTCTAGTTATTTGAAAAACAATAATTTATCCGAATTGAATATGAAATATAAAGAAATTTCGAGACTGTTATTTTTTATTGGAGCACTTTTTTACAGTTGTATTTTTTTAGGAATCGAAAATTTATTTTTATTGTTACCAACTCATCAAAATTTAGTGGCAACAATTCCTGTAATTTTAATTTTAGGCTTCAATGTTTTAATTAATATGGGAACTGGTTTTAATGGCGAAATTATAACTTATTCCAAATATTATAGGTTTAATTTAATAGCAATTGGTATATTGATTGTTTTAAATGTATCGTTAAATTTAATTTTTATTTTGTATTTTCATTTAGGAATAATTTCAGTCGCAATTGCCTCATTAATTTCAATGGTAGTTTTTAATGTTGCAAAACTGATTTTTATTTATAAAAAATTCAAACTATTTCCATTTGATTTAAATTTTTTTAAATTGGTTTTAATCACGATTATAGTGGTTGTATTTATTTATTTTTTACCAAATTTTAGTTCCGTTTTAGCAAATTTAATTTATAAAGTTGGTTTATGTTTAACTTTAAATTTATTTT
>JAYUFJ010000062.1:0-2410 GCA_043738775.1 Flavobacterium sp.
GCAAAATGGAGCGACGAAAAAATTAAAGAAACTTACATAAAAATCAATGCCGAATATCGTGATTGCGTTTTCACAAACAATTGGTTAAAAAAAGCATTATAATTTTTTTTAAAACAGCAGTTTAGGATTTTCAACATAGTAAATACCCGCTATTCGTTACAATAAACCACACTTTTAAAAGCGTGGTTTATTTTCACTACTATCGGGGTTATCAATTCAAGGTTGTTTTTTATCATTAAAGTAGGTGTTATCTTTTTTTTTAATTCTAAATCAAAAAAACCAAAATTTCTATAAATGTCCGACGTAGCAGCCATCCAAAATTTAGTACAAAAACGACTTGAATTAAAAGCCGAAATAGCCAAAATAATTGTAGGTCAAGACTTGGTAGTAGACCAAATTTTATTAAGCATTTTTTCAGGTGGTCACGCCCTTTTAGTCGGAGTTCCAGGTTTGGCCAAAACACTAATGGTGAACACCATTTCGCAAGCATTAGGTTTAAACTTTAAACGCATTCAATTTACACCCGATTTAATGCCATCCGATATTTTAGGAAGTGAAATTTTAGACGAAAACCGCAACTTTAAATTTATAAAAGGGCCAATTTTTTCAAATATAATTTTGGCCGACGAAATCAACCGAACACCACCAAAAACGCAAGCCGCTTTGCTTGAAGCTATGCAAGAACGATCGGTAACAATAGCTGGAGTAAACCATCAACTTGATTTGCCCTACTTTGTATTAGCCACCCAAAACCCAATTGAACAAGAAGGAACTTATCCTTTACCCGAAGCACAACTTGATCGTTTTATGTTCTCTATAAAACTAGAATACCCAAGTTTTCAAGAAGAAGTGCTAGTTGTAAAATCAACAACATCCAACATAAAACAAACAATAAATCCACTTTTCACAGCTCAAGAAATTATTGATTTTCAAAACCTTGTTCGTCGCATTCCAGTTGCCGACAACGTAATTGAATACGCCGTAACCTTGGTTAGCAAAACACGCCCAGACAACCCATTGTCAAATGAATTTGTGAAAAATTATTTGGATTGGGGCGCAGGACCGCGAGCCTCACAAAACCTAATTTTGGCTGCCAAAGCAAATGCAGCATTTAATGGTAAATTTTCGCCCGATATTGAAGATGTAAAATCAGTAGCAACCGGAATTTTACGTCATCGTATTATAAAGAATTACAAAGCCGATGCCGAAGGAATATCTGAAGAAACAATAATAAATAAATTGATTTAAGTTTTAATTAGCTAATTCGTTATTATTTGATTAATTTTATGTTTAATTTAAAAAAAATGATTCGACTTTATCCAAATGAAGTTTTTAAAGAAATTGAAATTGAAAAAACCCTAAAATATCGGTATGCAATTTCAAATCGTGGGCGTCTAGTTAGTTTTTCTGACGAAATAAAAAAAGGAAACCAACTAAAAGGTGGAACAATTGACGGTTACCGAGTTTTTAGTTACAAAATTAAAACCAGTGAAGGCAAGTTTAGTCACAAACACAAGTTTTTTTACAAAATGATTGCCGAGGCTTTTTTACCAAAAACAGCCGAAGATCAAGAGTACATCATTCATTTAGATTACGTTCGTGATAACGATAAATTGTCAAATTTAAAATGGGTAAACAAAGCTGAAAAGTTTGAACACATCAACAAAAGCCCAAGAATGATTGAGAACCGACAAAAGCTAATTAATTACAACATTAAAAGTGATGGCCAAAAACTTACATCAACTCAGGTTATTCGGATAAAAAAAATGATGCAACGCAAAGAACGAACTACTCGTAATAAAATTATAGCAAAACAATTCAACATTAGCGAAACTCAATTAAGCCGAATAATTAAAGGTGAAAATTGGGGTCATATTATAGTTTGATTCTTTACATTGACTTAAAAAAAATTATTTCAATTTTTTTTTTTTGATTTTTTTTGTCAACATTAAATTTACATTAAGTTACTAGCAATTTGATTTAAGTATCAAACAAAAATTTAATTTTGTGATTTAATTTATAATCATGAAATTTATTTTTAAAATAATCAAAACTTTAAAATGCAATGCAATTAATTTTTTAATTTTTTGCCTTTTTACCTCGACACTTTCATTAGCTCAAACCACTTACTATTGGGATGCATCAGCACTTCCAGCTACTTCTGGATCAAATGCCAACATTACATCGGCAGCTTTTGTAAATCCGCAAGGAAACAATTTTGGAACTACTACACAAATAACTACCACCTCTGCTTCAACGGGTTACTCTGGTTCTAGTGGTACTTTCAATTTTGGTGCAGCAACTAAAATTGGCGCTTTAAGTACTAGCTCGAGTACGTATTTTTCAACTATTATAACGCCAGCAACTAGTTATGGAGTGCAACTAAATACAATTTCTTTCGGCTCACGAT
>JAYUFJ010000063.1:0-2402 GCA_043738775.1 Flavobacterium sp.
ATGCAGGAAAAGTAATTTTCACTACTCAATCGTTGGGTTTAAACCCCGAAGTGTTGACCGAAAACGATATAATTTCTCGATTGGACGACAAGTTTGATATTTCTCATAACAAGAATAATGTTTCGCATTTGTATTTTTATGGAGCAGGTTGTGGCACCGATAGAATGAAAATCTATCTTTCGGAAATTTTCAAAAAGTATTTCACAAAAGCAATTGTTACTGTTCACGAGGATACCTACGCAGCCGTTTACGCTACAACCCCAAAAAACGAAAAAGCCATAGTTTGCATTTTAGGTACCGGTTCTAATGCCAGTTATTTCGATGGAATAGTTTTACATCAAAAAGTACAATCGTTAGGCTACATTGCAATGGACGATTGTTCGGGTAATCGTTTTGGGCGTCATTTATTAAGAGGTTATTATTTCAATAAAATGCCAGCTGAATTGGCAAAAGAATTTGAAGAAGAGTACAACATTGAACCCGATTATGTAAAACAAAACCTTTACAAAGAACCCAACCCAAATGCTTATTTGGCTACATTTGCCAAGTTTTTAATTAAACATAAAAATACCGATTTTTGCAAAAAATACATTCAAATGGAAATGGAGGATTTTGTAGAAAACTACATCAAACAATTCGATAACTACACCCAAGTTCCTGTGCATTTTATAGGTTCAATTGCTTTTTATTTAAAAGATGAATTGGAAGCCATATTAACAAAAAACAATATTAAAATTGGAAATGTTTTGCGTCGCCCAATTGATGGATTGATTGCATATCACGTTTTGAACAAGTAAGTTTTTAATATTTTTTTGAATTTTTAGAGAAAATAAAAGGCTAACAAAATCAAAGTAATTTTGTACTTTCGTAATCCTAAAAAACAGTAATGAAAATAGCAATAGTTTGTTATCCAACCTTTGGCGGAAGTGGCGTTGTTGCTACCGAATTGGGTTTGGAATTAGCTCATCGTGGACACGAAATTCATTTTATAACTTATAAACAACCTGTACGCTTGGCACTTTTAAGCCAAAATGTTCACTACCACGAAGTAAACGTTCCCGAATATCCTTTGTTTCATTATCAACCCTACGAATTGGCACTGTCAAGTAAATTAGTTGATATGGTTAAATTATATAAAATTGAATTATTACACGTTCATTATGCCATTCCGCACGCTTATGCTGGTTATATGGCCAAGCAAATGTTAAAAGATGAAGGTATAATATTACCAATGGTGACAACACTTCACGGCACAGATATTACTTTGGTTGGGAATCACCCATTTTACAAAACTGCAGTAAGTTTTAGCATAAATAAGTCAGATGTAGTAACCTCGGTTTCTCAAAACTTAAAAGACGATACTTATAAATTACTAAACATAAAAAAAGAAATCCACGTAATTCCGAATTTTATTGAGCTGGGAAAAAAAAGAAATGAATCCGAAATTTCATGTAAACGATCAGTAATTGCAGATCCTAAAGAACGAATTGTAACCCATATTAGTAATTTTAGAAAGGTTAAAAGAATACCCGATATAATTAAGATTTTTCATAAAATTCAACAACAAATTCCTTCAAAATTAATGATGGTTGGCGATGGACCAGAACGAGATAAGGCCGAAAGGTTGTGTGTTGAGTTAGGAATTTCAGAAAAAGTAATATTTTTTGGTAATAGTAATGAAATAGACTTAATTTTATCGTATTCCGATTTGTTTTTATTACCTTCTGAAACCGAAAGTTTTGGCTTGGCTGCTTTGGAGGCAATGGCTTGGAGCGTTCCTGTTATTTCGAGTAATTCTGGTGGCTTGCCCGAAGTTAATTTTAATGGAATTTCTGGTTACACAAGTAATGTAGGTGACATCGATGAAATGGCGGATAATGCAATATCAATTTTGAGTAATGATGAAACTTTAGAAAAATTTAGAGATAATGCATTAAAAACAGCTCTACAGTTTGATGTAAAAAATATTGTTCCCTTGTATGAAGCGATATATCAAAAAGCAATTGAATTAAAATAAAATTTTACCTTATAAAATTCCAATTACTTCCGATTTTAAAAAATTTAATCCTACAACACTTGGAGATTGATTTTCTAGTAAATCATTTAAAATTACTTCACGTAACTTATCGGCACTTGTAACGCGTTCGCTCATATTAGTCTTGCGAATTATTTGTATGGTTGCGTTTTTTGCAGTTCTTATTACCGTCCAAAGTTCATCGGAAACATATATTTGTTGTGTTAAATTATGTTCAAATTCTTGGTCAATCATATTTATTAATAAGTTTTCATAATGGTTTTTATCATCACTAATTGGCGAAATTCTAATTAATAAATTGGCAAAACTTATGCGTTCTAAAAATAAACTCAATCGCTCATAAGCCTGCAAGCGTAGGGGCAAAGAT
>JAYUFJ010000064.1:0-2395 GCA_043738775.1 Flavobacterium sp.
GTTTTATTATCTTCCATAATGACTTTCGGAAGTTTATCTGAAAACTATGAATTTGCCGCTATGAAATCAGCAGGAATTTCTTTGCAACGATCAATGAAAAGTTTAATTATTTTTATTTTATTATTAAGTGTTGTTTCTTTTTTCTTTGCCAATAACGTTATTCCATATGCAGAGTTTAAGTTTACCAATTTCCGCCGAAATATTGCTCAACTTAAGCCCGCAATGGCAATTGCCGAAGGTCAGTTTAGCGAAGTGGGTAATTACACCATTAAAGTAGATAAAAAATCGGGCGAAAAGGGGCAATTTTTAAAAGGAGTTACCATACACGAAAAAGGTGCAAACGGCGAAGGTAATACTATTGTTATAAAGGCTGATAATGGCGAATTGGTGAGTAGTCAATCGTCTAATACATTACAATTAGTTTTAAAAGATGGTTATTATTACGAAGATGTTATTCCTCAAAAATACGAAGAGCGAATTCGGGTTCCATTTGCAAAAGCGAATTTTAAAAAAGACATTATCAATATTGATTTATCAAAATTGAATCCGGCCGATAATGTACAAATTAGCAATACCGATGCTATGCTAAATGTTAGTGAGTTGCGATACACCTTGGATTCATTGAATAAAAACTATAAAAAAGACATTATATCTTATTCTGATAATATTTATCAACGAAGTGGCATAGGAAATCAATATGGTTATTACGGTAAAAAAGTAGATTCAAAATTGCCATTCGATATCCAAAAGACATTTAATTTACTTTCCAAATCAGACAAAACACAAATTTTAAGTATTGCCAAAAGTTCGATTGAAAATACAGGTTATTCAATTGATAGCTCGGTAGTTGAAATGGAGTCAAAAGAAAAAAACATTAATATACATTGGGTTGCTTTATTTAACAAATTTATGATTGCTTATTCGTGCTTACTAATGTTTTTTATTGGAGCACCATTGGGTGCTATTATTCGAAAAGGTGGCTTGGGATTACCAATAATTTTTGCAGTTATTATCTTTATAATTTTTCACTTTATTAACACATTTAGTTCTCGAGTTGCACAAGAAAACGGAATGTCACCTTTTTTTGGAAGTTGGCTATCGTCAATAGTTTTAACTCCATTAGCAATTTTATTGACTTTTCGAGCTACAAATGATATTGGTGGAATGATAAATTTTGATACAGTTGTTTATCCAATTCAAAAAATAATTAAAAGATATTTTCCTTCTAAAAAAATACTTGATGATAGAAACTAAAATTCATTTAAACACTATTGAAGAAGCCATAGAAGCAATTCGACAAGGTAAAATAATTATTGTTGTTGATGATGAAGATAGAGAAAATGAAGGAGATTTTTTGGCAGCTGCCGAAAAAGTTACACCCGAGATTATCAATTTTATGGCAACACATGGTCGCGGATTAATATGTGCACCGTTGACTGAAAATCGTTGTAAAGAACTTGGACTTCGACCAATGGTAAGCAATAATACCGACCACATGGAAACTGCTTTTACGGTTTCAATTGACTTAAAAGGGAATGGTGTAACAACAGGAATTTCAGCTTCGGACAGGGCAAAAACCATTTTATCGTTAGTTGATGAAAGTGTAAAACCATTTGACTTAGCAAGACCTGGACACATTTTTCCACTAGTAGCAAAACAAGGAGGTGTTTTAAGACGAACAGGTCACACGGAAGCAGCAATTGACTTTGCAAGGCTTGCTGGCTTTAAATCGGCTGGTGTTATTGTTGAAATTATGAACGAAGATGGTTCGATGGCACGTTTACCTGAACTAGCAGAAGTGGCTAAAAAATTCGATTTAAAATTAGTTTCAATTGAAGATTTGGTAGCATATAGAATGCAACACGACAGTTTAATTGTTAAAAAAGAAGATTTTGAAATCGAAACTCGCTTTGGGAAATTTAGATTACGAGCTTATTTACAAACTACAAACAATCAAGTTCATATTGCTTTAACAAAAGGAAGTTGGAATTCGGGTGAAAGTATATTAACTCGAATAAATTCAACACAAATTAATAATGATATTTTAGGAACTTTGACAAATAATTTTGACAAAAAATTAGATGCTATTTTTTCAAAAATAAACAGTGAAGGTAGAGGAGCTATTTTATTTATAAATCAAGAAAGTCAATCTTTAGATTTGCTTAATCGATTAACAGAATTAAAATTATTGCAAGAACAAAGCATTAATCAAGCCCCACAAATTAAAATGGACATTAAAGATTATGGGATTGGAGCACAAATTTTACATGATATTGACATATCAAAAATAAAATTAATATCCAATACTCAACAAATTAAACGAGTTGGAATGATAGGTTACGGTCTAGAGATTACTGAATATGTAGTTTACTAGATTTTTTTAAGTATGTAATCT
>JAYUFJ010000065.1:0-2385 GCA_043738775.1 Flavobacterium sp.
GGAAAATTACGAGGTTTTGAAGGTGGAGATTTTAGAGGAATTATAGAAAAAATTGACCAAAATTATTTTACTAATCTAGGAATTAATGCCATTTGGTTAACACCTGTAGTAGAACAAATTCATGGCGGTGTTAACGAAGGACAAGGACTAACCTATGGATTTCACGGCTATTGGGCTAAAGATTGGAGTGCAATAGAGCCAAGTTTAGGTACCAAAAAAGATTTAGCAGAATTGGTTTTAAAAGCTCACTCAAAAGGCATCCGTGTACTGTTGGATGCAGTCATAAATCATACAGGACCTGTTACCAAAATTGACACTGTATATCCATCAGATTGGGTACGAACTGGGCCAAAATGCACTTATAATTCTTATGATACCTACATAAATTGTTGCTTAGTAGAAAACTTACCAGATGTTTTAACAGAAAGCAATGCCAACGTTGAATTACCTCCATTTTTAATCAAAAAATGGAAAAATGAAGGACGTTACGAACAAGAAATTAAAGAATTAGAAGTATTTTTCAAAAAAACTGGATTTCCTCGTGCTCCAAAATATTACATAATGAAATGGCTTTCGGATTACATTACCGATTTTGGAATCGATGGTTATCGTGTTGATACTGTGAAACATACACAAGAAGATGTATGGACAGATTTTAGAACTGTTTGCGATTTAAAATTTGCCGAATTCAAAGCAGCAAATCCCAAAAAAGTGTTAGACAATAACTCGTTTTTTTTAGTTGGCGAAGTTTATGGTTACAACATTGGAGGCAAACGATTATATGATTTTGGAGATAAAAAAGTCGATTATTTTGCTCACGGATTTTCAAGCTTAATCAACTTCGATTTTAGAAACGAAGCTAAAATGGGCTACGAAAAATTGTTTTCTAAATATTCAAATATTCTTCAAAACGATTTGCAAGGAAAATCGGTTATGAACTATATTTCTTCTCACGATGATGGTTATCCGTTTGATAAAAAAAGAGAAAAAACAATCGAATCGGGAACAAAATTGCTACTTGCTCCAGGAATTTCACAAGTATATTATGGCGATGAAAGTGCTCGCCCTTTAGAGGTTGAAGGCGCTCAAGGCGATGCTAACTTACGTTCAAATATGAATTGGGACGATTTGAAAACCAATCCCGAAACTAAAAAGGTAGAAACCCATTGGCAAAAACTAGGAAGATTTAGAGCCAACCATCCAGCCGTTGGAGCAGGAATACACAAAATGATTACCGAATCACAATACGTTTTTTCAAGAACTTTTTCTAAAGACAAATTTACAGACGAAGTGGTTATTGGTTTGGATTTGCAACCTGGAAATAAAGAAATTTCAGTCGGAACTATTTTTAAAGATGGAACAATTATTAACGATGCTTACTCAAACAGCACTACAACTGTTGTTGATGGAAAAATAAAACTTAATACACCATTTGAAATTGTTTTATTAGAAAAAATCAATTTTTAAAAACAATTAGATGTTTAAAATTGGTCATCGAGGCGCAAAAGGTTACGTTGCTGAAAACACTTTAGCATCTTTTCAAAAAGCAATTGATTTAGGTTGTGATGGTATTGAATTGGATGTGCATTGTTGCAAATCGGGCGAAATTGTGGTTATTCACGATTACACTATTGACAGAACTACATTTGGAACCGGTTTTGTAAAAAATTTAACTTTAACTGAATTAAAAAAATACGAAATTCCAACTCTTGAAGAAGTTTTAAATTTAATTGATAATCACATTTTAGTCGATATTGAACTAAAAAGTAATGATTGTGTTAAAAAAGTAATGAAAATTATCAATCATTACATAGAATTTAAAAATTGGAGTCCAATAAACTTTTTAATTTCAAGTTTTGATTGGAACAATTTGAGTGAAATTACATTATATAATTATTACAATATTAATATAGCCGTTATAACCGAAAAGAGTATAGAAAAAACATTGGAAATTGCCAAAAAAATAAAAGCTTTTGCAATAATTCCAAACTATAAATTATTAAATCAAGAAAACGTAACTTTGCTAAAAGAAAATGGTTTCAAAATTTATACTTGGACAGTAAATGAAATTGCTGACATTGAAAAAATGAAAAAGTTAAATGTTGACGGAATAATTTCTGATTTTTTGGATAGATTATAATAAAATGAACTCAAATTTCGATATTATTATTGTTGGGGGAGGAGCAGCTGGTTTTTTTAGCGCAATTAATATAGCTGAGAAAAATCCTAAACTGAAAATTGCCATTTTAGAACGCGGTAAAGAAGTTTTAGCTAAAGTTAGAATTTCGGGTGGCGGTCGTTGTAATGTTACTCATGCTTGTTTTGTCCCGAACGAATTGGTAAAAAACTATCCGAGAGGTGAAAAAGAATTGCGAGGACCTTTCA
>JAYUFJ010000066.1:0-2379 GCA_043738775.1 Flavobacterium sp.
TATCTAGCAAAACAGAAAGTTTTAAGTTAAGTGATATTTCAAAGTCAAGCATATTATTAGATACAAACAAGAATAGAAAGGTTGGTTTTTTTTAAGAAATTTAAACAAAATGAGCCCGATAAAATATCAAGCCCATTATTATCAAAATTAATTTTAAATTTGCCCAAACTTTTGGGCAGTCTATCTTTTAATAGCGGTTTTATATTTTTTAAATAAAAACTATTCTCTTATTATTTTTACTATTTTTTGATTTCCTTCAGATACAACTTTAAGGAAATAAGTACCTTTTGAAATTGTTTCGAGATTAATTTCTACATCTGTTTGATTAACAATTGAAGAATATATTTCTTGACCTAAAACATTTATCAAGCTTATTGAATCAATATTTTTAGAATAGGAAACGTTTAAAAAATTATTGGCAGGAATAGGATAACATTTAAATCCTGTTAAATCAAATTCATCTTTTGCTAATAGCGTAGTTGACCATTTAAATGCATCTAATGCTACATAAGCAAACTGTCCGGTAGTGGTAAAAATTAACTGATCGATATTCTTTGCAGTATTATCAAATCCTCCAAAAGTTGCAAAATTAATTAATGTATAGCCATTATTTGTTGTAGAACTTGTATTAAATCCAGAATTAGCCGTTGCTGTAAATTGATTAGCTCCCGATAATTTTCCTACTACTGTTAAACTACCACCTGTTCCTAAAGAAGATAAATTTGACTGTGACATATATATCCACAAACTTACCATTCTAAAAGGTACTGCACCAGCAGTTGAAATAGTAAATCCAACTGGAACATTGAGCGCTGCGGTTCCTGTATTATCAAGAAATCTAAAATCGTTAGCTGTGCCGCTCCATCCATAAGCAGTTGTACTCGAATAGACATCAAATATTCCTCCTGATTGTGAAGTAACATTAAAAACTTGGCTATTATCGGTAAAAGATGTTGAATTTAAAGTTTCGGTCTCAAAAGTTTCGGTACTAATTACTTGTGCAGAAATATTGAATTGTAAAGCAAGTATTGATAATAATAAAAAGTATTTTTTTTTCATTTTGTTAAAATTTAAATTAGAAATAGGGGAATATTATTGAAACATTCCCTTTATTTTATATTTTTATGGTCTTGAAGGATAAACCCCATTAACACAAATAATATAACTTAAACCTACATAAGGTTGCATATTATTATGAGGGCCATTACCACCTGAATTCATAACTGAAAATTGATACAGTTGTGTATTTGGTATTTCTTGATTGTACCCTAAAGTTGCAGTAAAGTCTCTTCCTGACATTGCTCCAGGTGCTGCTAAAGTTGCTCCTGCTGCTGGAGCAGATACTGAGGCTGGCAAATTACTAACGCCAAACCCATGACTGTGCTGTGGCATCTCATTATTTTGAAGTGTGTGAACTGTTTCACCAGCTATTTCTCCTAGAATAACTGTGGTTTGTGTAGTAGGACTTGCCCCCATACCACCACCAACTGGTACACGACTTCTTAAATCTGGTAAACCAAAAGTATTAATTCCATCACCTCCATAAACTGTGCCTAAAATTGAATAAAGCGCAGTATATTGCTGTATCGGCAATAAAGCCCCATTACAATATAAATACCCTTGTGGGGCAAAGTTTCCTGCAAAGAGTTTAATAGTTCCCATAATTTCATCCATAATTTATTTATTTTAAATGTTTATAATTCAATAAAGGTAAAAATTTTTCACGAAAAAAATGCTTTACCAGTCGAATTAATAATTTTTTAAAATACCAAAATATATTTAATGATAAAGTTTAAAAAACTTTTATTTAAAAATAATCATTGTTGTTTGATAAAAGTAAAAAAAAGAAGCCGTAAAATGGCTTCACAATTAAAATTGTAATTTGGTTTTACAAAAGACAAAAACGATGAATATTGGAGATTATTGAAAATCTAATTACTGGAAAATTCGAATCAAAAAACTGTTTTGGAATCGAAAAAGTTAATCAAATAAAATCAATCGTAAATCTCGAAAATTTTGAAAAGATTGATGTTTATGGTTCTGGAACAAGTGATTTTGAAATACTAAAACTTCGGAAATAGTCATTTAAAGGTTTTTCTACATATTTATACAATAAAATAGAGATTAGATTTAAAGTTATAAAAATAAATATGTGATTTTTTGAAATTGTGTTTAAAATTGTCAAAATAAAACTTACGTGAATTAAGTAAAAAACATAAGAACTTTTTCCAAGTATTTGGAATAATTTTGTGCTTAGTATTTTTGATATAAATGTTTTTTCAGTAATTAATCCCCAATATAATGACACGACACCAAATAGAGGAATCAAAATCGAATTTAATATTCTTCCAAAATTTGAATCAATTCCCTCAAAGTTTT
>JAYUFJ010000067.1:0-2376 GCA_043738775.1 Flavobacterium sp.
TATCTCGATTTAAATTGGCTATTTCGGTAATATTTTTTTCATTAAAGCCTTTGCATTTCACTTTAAATTTATTCCATTTGCTTTTGTTTATTTTTTTAATTTGTTCCGAAACATCGGCAATACTTATGGTTATCGACGATTCTGGAACTTTTGAAATTGAAATTTTATTGAGCTCTAAAAATGATTTTTGTTCCAATTTTCCAAACAAATCCCAATAAGCGCAATCAAGTGCCGAACGTAAAAAACTTTGCAATTTTAAGGTTTCTAAAAAAAAATAAAATTGTTTTGGATGTACACTATTTTGCGATTCAATTTTAAGTTTTATTTTTTCTAGCATTTTAATGTACAATTTTAAATTAATGTTGTAATAATTAATTTCGGTACATTCGCCATAACCTGATTTTCCGTTTTGAGAAAGTGTTACAATTAAGGCATTCCTGTAAGTATAATTTCCGTAAGAAATGGAAAAGGTTTCTTTTAAGTTGAATCTGTATATTTGATAAGATAATTTCATTTTTTAACCCTGCAAAGCATAAACTAAAGTGTAATTTTCGATTTCATAGTAATTAATTTCAAAATTTTCAAGTTTTGAGTTAAAATTTAATTCGGCTTGGGTTTGATTTTGATTAATATTGAAAGGTTTTACAAAAATATGGTTTTTATAACTAATGCCTTTTTCATTTTTTATTTTAAAAATGGCTTCTTTTGCTCCCCAAATTACAGTAAGTTTTCGAATGTAATTTTGTTCATTTTTTTTACTTAGTTTTTCAACAGAAAATTTGTTGGCTATTTTGATTATTTTATCTCTTTGCATTTCAATATCAATGCCAATTTTTTGATTTGAAATTGCTATAGTTGCAAACTCGTGCGAATGAGAAATTGATATAAATTGACTTGATTTTAAATGCGGTTTTCCCAAATTATCATAAAATAAATCTTCATCAGTTAAGTTAATTTTTTGTAATAATTTGCGAACGGATAAGAAAGCTCTTTGATGAATTTCTGATTTCATTTCACTGATTCGCAATTGATTAATAGGTTGTAAAACGACATCGATATTTAAATCTTGATAAGATTCGGTAATTTTCCAAACCAAAATTTGAGTTGATAAACTGTGGTTAATAATTTTAAATAATGGCATCTTAATTGCGCTTTATTTTTATTCAATATAGCATTGGAAATAATTTTTTAATTAAAAAAAAATATTCTAATCTAGTTCTTAATGAAAATACTGATAATAGCTTTAAAAAATAAATTTATATAGTGTTTTGTTTTTCAATTAATTAAGAAACTAAACATTTCATAATTTTAAAAATAAATTATTAAAATAGGTTTCTATGTTGTAAATTTGCAAAAATATTTATTTAAAAACAAATTTTTATATGACTACAGAGACTTTACCGTTTGTGGCTTTTAAAGTGAAAGATATTTCGCTTGCAGCTTGGGGAAGAAAAGAAATTGAATTGGCTGAAGCTGAAATGCCAGGTTTAATGGCACTTAGAGCAGAATACAAAAACGAACAACCATTAAAAGGAGCTCGTATTGCGGGATGTTTACACATGACCATTCAAACAGCTGTATTAATTGAAACATTAATTGATTTAGGTGCCGAAGTTACTTGGAGTTCTTGCAACATTTTCTCTACTCAAGATCAAGCAGCTGCCGCTATTGCTGCCGCAGGTATTCAAGTATATGCTTGGAAAGGTTTGAATGAAGTTGATTTTGATTGGTGTATTGAGCAAACGTTATTTTTTGGCGAAGATAGAAAACCGTTAAATATGATTTTGGACGATGGTGGAGATTTAACTAATATGGTTTTTGATCGTTATCCAGAATTGATTCCAGGAATTAAAGGGTTAAGTGAAGAAACAACAACTGGCGTTCACCGTTTGTATGAAAGAATGAAAGAGGGAACTTTACATTTGCCTGCAATTAACGTAAACGATTCGGTTACTAAATCGAAATTTGATAATAAATATGGTTGTAAAGAATCAGCTGTAGATGCAGTTCGTCGTGCAACAGATATTATGCTAGCCGGAAAAAGAGTTGTAGTTTGCGGATATGGTGATGTAGGTAAAGGTACTGCAGCTTCATTTAGAGGTGCTGGTTCAATAGTTACAGTTACCGAAATTGATCCAATTTGCGCATTACAAGCTGCAATGGACGGTTTTGAAGTTAAAAAATTAAATTCTGTTGTTGATAATGCCGATATTATAATTACAACCACTGGAAACAAAGATATCGTTTTAGGTTCACATTTCGAAAAAATGAAAGATAAAGCAATAGTTTGTAACATTGGGCATTTTGATAACGAAATTGATATGGCTTGGTTGAACAAAAACCACGGTGCTTCAAAAATTGAAATTAAGCCACAAG
>JAYUFJ010000068.1:0-6612 GCA_043738775.1 Flavobacterium sp.
AGACGATTACGCATCAACGAAAACATTCGTTCACTAGTTCGCGAGACTATACTTTCGCCAAACGATTTTATAGTTCCACTTTTCATTGTGGAAGGCAAAAATGTAAAAGAAGAAATTCCGTCAATGCCAAATTATTTCAGACTGAGTTTGGATAATCTCGAAAAAGAAGTCAAAGAATTGCAAAAACTGAACTTAAAATCGGTTTTACTTTTCGTAAAAGTCCCCGATAATTTAAAAGACAACGCTGGAAAAGAGGCATTAAATTCGGACGGTTTAATGCAACGAGCTATTAAAACTGTAAAAAACATTGCTCCCGAAATAGTTGTTATGACAGACGTTGCCCTTGATCCCTACTCTATTTACGGTCACGATGGTATTATCGAAAACGGACAAATCTTGAATGATGCAACATCTAATTTTCTTGCCCAGATGAGCGTTTCACACGCAAATGCAGGAGCCGATTTTGTAGCACCTAGCGATATGATGGATGGAAGAATTCGTGAAATTCGTGAAGCATTAGAAAGCGAAGGGTTCACAAACACTGGTATTATGAGTTATTCTGCCAAATACGCTTCGGCACATTATGGTCCATTTCGTGACGCTTTGGATTCTGCTCCAGTTGATTTATTAAACATCCCAAAAGACAAAAAAACTTATCAGATGGATTATCACAACCGTTTGGAAGCCCTTCGCGAAACCCAAATGGATATCAATGAAGGAGCCGATATTGTGATGGTAAAACCAGGAATTGCCTATCTCGACATTGTTCGAGAAATAAAAAATAGTAGTGAAGTACCCGTTGCTGTGTATCAGGTTTCGGGCGAATATGCAATGATAAAAGCCGCTTCGGAAAGAGGTTGGCTTAATCACGATGCGATTATGATGGAACAAACAACCGCCATAAAACGAGCTGGAGCCGATATAATTGCAAGTTATTTTGCAAAAGATATTGTAAAATTAATTTCGTAATTTTATTGCAACAAACAAAACCGATTTTTGGATTTATTATGAATTGGTTTTAGAAGCTATTTCCAGCTTTTCGCTAAATCTTTTGTTTTTAAAAAATAAAAAAACAAAAGGATACCGCTTCAATCTGGGCTATGGCATTAATTTATTAAAGAAAATATATATTTAAAAATGAAAAACATCTTTTATTTATTTTCCTTTTTTCTGTTTATATCTTGTAAAAACAAAGCAGAAAAAACATCAAAAGTTGAGGAACAAATAGTAGTTTCTGTCGAAACGGGTAAACAACTTTTCGAGACAAGCAATTGCAACGCTTGCCATCAAATTGCCGAAAAAGTGGTTGGACCAAGCTTACAAAACATAGCTAAAATATACCAATCAAAAAAAGGAAATTTAGTTTCTTTTTTAAGAGCCGAAGCCGATCCAATTGTTGACCCAAGCCAATACCAATCAATGAAAATTAATTTAGAAATTACAAAAACAATGTCCGATAACGAATTAAAAGCTTTGGAAATATATATCTTAAATTTTTCGAAATCTTAAATTTGCCAAAATATTACCCTAAAAATGGAGACAGTTTTCATAAACTCACCCCTCGGAATTACCAAAATTGTTGGTGACCAAAACGGTATTTCAATAATTTCAATTCTTCAAGAAGGTGAGCTTTCAACAGAAATTCCGCAAGAGCTAAAAGTTGCTGTTACTCAATTACTAGAATATTTCGATAAAAAAAGAACAAATTTTACCTTTAAATTAAATCCGAAAGGAACCGAATTTCAACAAAAAGTTTGGCTTGAATTATTGAATATACCATTTGGAAAAACAATTTCATATTTAGATTTATCAAAAAAACTAGGCGATGTAAAAGCTATTCGAGCAGCAGCATCTGCCAATGGTAAAAACCCACTTTGGATAGTTGTACCTTGCCACCGAGTTATTGCCACCGATGGTTCACTTACAGGTTATGCGGGTGGTTTATGGCGTAAAAAATGGTTGTTGGAACACGAAAATCCAACCAATCAACAAAGTTTGTTTTAAAAGTCTACTATTTTTTTTACATTCGTGTTAATGAAATAATAAACTAATTAATTAATTCTAAAAATTTTACATTATTTTTTATGATAGAAAAAATTCGTTTAGATAATATATTGTTTCTCGATATAGAAACTGTTCCACAAGAAGAACATTTTAATTCGCTTGACCCAGAAATGAAACAGCTTTGGGAACTTAAAACTCAATACCAACGAAAAGACGATTTTTCGGGCGAAGAATTTTATGAACGAGCCGGAATTTGGGCCGAGTTTGGTAAAATTTGTTGTATTTCTGTAGGTTATTTTACTTTAAAAGGCGACATAAGAAACTTTCGAGTAACTTCGTTTTTTGGTGAAGAAACCAAAATTTTGACCGATTTTAATAACCTGCTTAACAATCATTTCAATCAACCGCAACACGTTTTATGTGGACACAATGCCAAAGAATTTGATATTCCGTTTATTGCTAGACGTATGATTATCAATCAAATACCTATTCCAAATAAACTCAATTTATTTGGAAAAAAACCTTGGGAAATTCAGCATCTTGACACACTTGAACTTTGGAAATTTGGTGATTATAAGCATTTTACGTCATTAAAATTATTAACTAAAATTCTTGGAATTCCATCGTCAAAAGGCGATATAGACGGAAGTCAAGTGGGTCATGTTTATTATGTTGAAAAAGATATTGACCGAATTGTAACCTACTGTGAAAAAGATACAATTGCCGTGGCTCAAATTTTTTTACGCTTACGACGTGAAGAATTGTTGGTTGAAGCGGAGATAGTTCACATTTAAAATTAAACATAAATTTAGGTTCACCCCGATTTTAGCAAAATTTAATTAAAACAATTAGGAAAATACGTATAAAAATACTTGATTTATTAATTTTATACTATCGAAAAAAAGTATGAATAGTTAAAAATTATTTAATGGCATCCACAGTCATCACCACTGCAACTTTTATTTTTATCTTTCTTTTTACCAAAAAATTTTTGATATAAAAAAGCCAATGCAACAACTAAAGCAATGCAAACTAAAATTTCTTGTATATTCATAAATTTGGTTTAAAATAAATTTTGGCTAAAATAGCAATAAAATTATAAGTTGGTTTTGTAATTTAAAGATACTCAATTTTAAACAAAAATTACTTTTTTCTAGTGTTGGATCTGCAATTTAAATAAATACTATTTCAAAATTTGATAAGCTAAAAATGCAATTAAATAGGCAAAACTACTCATAAAAACCAATTGAATTGCAGGCCATTTCCAAGAATTGGTTTCTTTTTTTACAACAGCTAAGGTACTCGCACATTGCATCGCAAAAGCATAAAAAAGTAACAACGAAATTCCTGTAGCAAAATTAAAAATTCGTGTTCCGTCTTGATGTACTTCTGCCTGCATTTTGGTTTTTATAGTCTCTTCTTCGGTATCGTTTCCTACACTATAAATGGTGGCTAATGTTCCTACAAAAACTTCACGAGCAGCAAACGATGTTATTACTGCTATTCCAATCTTCCAATCGTAACCCAAGGGTTTTAGTACTGGTTCAATAGTTTTTCCAATAATTCCAATGTACGAATGTTCTAACTTGTACGAGCTAATTTCGTTGTCAACAATTCGATAATCAGATTGATATTTATATTTTTCATTGATAAGTTTTTCGGCATTTCCAAAAGTCGATTTTGGACCGTGAGCACCCAAAAACCATAGTACAATTGATATCGCCAAAATGATTTTTCCTGCTCCAAAAACAAAAGCTTTTGTTTTTTCTAAAACATTTATTCCAACATTTTTAAGCAACGGTAATTTGTAGTTTGGCATTTCAACTACAAAATAGGTTTTGGTATTGAATTTTAAAATTTTGTTTAAAATTACTGCTGATACAATAGCCATTCCGAAGCCTAAAAGATATAAAATCATTAAGGTTAAACCTTGATAACTAAAAATACCTAAAGCTTTTTTTTCGGGAATTATTAACGAAATTAATATGGCATAAACGGGCAATCTGGCGGAGCAAGTTGTAAACGGAGTTACCAAAATGGTTATCAATCTTTCTTTCCAATTTTCAATATTTCTTGCACTCATAATTGCCGGTATGGCACAAGCTGTACCTGAAATTAAAGGCACAATACTCTTACCCGAAAGTCCGTAACGACGCATAATTTTATCCATTAAAAAAACAACTCTGCTCATATAACCACTTTCTTCCAAAACGGAAATAAAAAGAAATAAAAAGGCAATTTGTGGTACAAAAAGTAAAATTCCGCCTATACCAGGAATAATTCCCTCGGAAATTAAATTTGTCAATTCGCCTGCTGGCAAATGCAATTTAGTATAGGTTGAAAATTTGGCAAAGGTTTCATCTATAAAATCCATCGGAATTTTCGACCAATCAAAAATTGATTGAAAAATCAATAATAAAATTGCAAAGAAAATAGCGTATCCAAAAACTCGATGTGTTAAAATTCGATCTAATTTTGAACGTAAATCGGTTGCTTTTGATGAGTCAATATTTTGACCTATTTTTAATGTATCATTAATAAACTGATACCGTTTTATGGTTTCTTTTTGTTGCAATCTTTTTAAATCGACTTTGCTTTTTGTAAAATTATTTTTGATTTCGTTTCTGTCTAAATTCAAAAAATTTACATCTTGTGTAATTACCAGCCACAACTTGTACAACAATTGATTAGGAAATGCGTGCCGTAATTTACTAAAATAGTCTTCATCAATAATTGATGCATTGAGGCAAGGATCCGTTGAAAGGGTTTCGAAATTTAAAATTAGTTCTTTAATTTTATCAATTCCAATATTTTTTCTTGAACTTACTAATGCTATTTTGGTTTTCAAAACCTCTTCTAAATGATTAATATCAAAATTGATTCCTTTTGACTTCATTCTGTCCGACATATTAATTACTAAAATAGTCGGAATTTCTAAATCTTTTATTTGAGTAAAAAGTAACAAATTTCTTTTTAAATTTTCCACTTCGGTAACTACAACCGCAACGTCAGGAAAGTTTTCATCTTTTTTGTTTAAAAGTAATTCGACTGCTACATTTTCATCAATAGAACTAGCGTTTAAACTGTAAGTTCCAGGTAAATCTAGAATAATTGCTTTCGTGTTTTCGGATAATTTACAAGTGCCTATTTTTTTTTCAACAGTTATCCCTGGGTAATTTCCAACTTGTTGGCGTAAACCCGTAAGATGGTTAAAAACGGAAGTTTTACCCGTATTTGGGTTACCTATTAAAGCGACTTTTATAAATTTATTTGTCATTAATTCGCTTTGTTTTGTATAGTAATTTCAATTTCTTTGGCGGTTTCTACTCGAATTGCTACGTGCGAATCATTGATTATAAAATAAAGCGGACAGCCAAATGGTGCAACTTGAATTAAAGTAACTAAACTCCCTGGTAAACAACCCATTTCGAGTAATTTTAACGGAACTTCATCGGTATTAACATCCGAAATAAGTCCAATTTCTCCTTTTTTGAGTTGAGCAAGCGTCATTTATAATGCTTTATTTAGATTGAATTAAAATACAAAAATACACTATTGTTGGTATATAAAATTGAGTTTTAGCAATAATTGTGATTTGTTAAACTCAGTCTATTTTAAAGGTTTCCCACCTACAACAATTACAATTTCGCCTTTAGCAGGTTTGGCTTCATAAAACTTCAAAACTTCTTCGGCTGTTCCTCGAGTAGTTTCTTCGTGCAGTTTTGATAATTCACGGGAAACCGAAATTTGACGATCGGCACCAAAATACAATGCAAACTCGGTTAAAGTTTTATTCAATTTATGAGGCGAAACATAAAAAATCATTGTTCGGGTTTCTTCGGCAAGAACCAAAAATCTAGTTTGACGTCCTTTTTTTTCGGGCAAAAATCCTTCAAAAACAAACTTATCATTGGGCAAACCACTGTTTACAAGTGCTGGTACAAAAGCAGTTGCTCCAGGCAAACATTCAACTCCAATTTTATTTTCAACACAAGCACGAGTTAACAAAAATCCAGGATCGGAAATAGCTGGTGTTCCAGCATCGGAAATTAATGCAATTGTTTCACCACTTTTTAATCGTGCAATAATGTTTTCGACAGTTTTATGTTCGTTGTGCATGTGATGACTGTGCATATGTGTACCTATTTCAAAATGTTTTAGCAGTTTTGAACTAGTTCGGGTATCTTCGGCCAAAATTAAATCGACTTCTTTAAGCACACGAATGGCTCGAAAAGTCATGTCTTCTAGATTACCAATCGGTGTAGGAACTATGTATAATTTTGACATTTAAGTAAATTTATTTGCAATAATTTCTAAAAATCGGGTAACATAATATTCTTTTCCTTCCCAATTGTTGTAATCGGGTTTCACCAAGTTTACGATAAAATCTTCGGCTTCATCAAACGAATTAAAAGTATTTAATTGCGATAATACTCGGTTATAATCATCGCTATTTCCGTTAAAAAGATGCACCTCAAAACCTACTCTGTCGTTCAAACCAATTATAATTCCGTGATTTGATTTTAAAGTTTTTTCATCAAATACATCAATTTTTTCTTCGGTTGGTTTCGGTTTTACAATGTTTTCAGATGGTTTTACAAAAAGATC
>JAYUFJ010000069.1:0-2367 GCA_043738775.1 Flavobacterium sp.
CCAATCCTGCATCTCCTTCCCAAGCTATAAATCCAATTTTAGCGTTGGTATTGTCAATAACATTTAAACTATTTAAATTAATGGTAATAACATTTGGAACTGCCTGCAAACCATCATAAATATTTAATTGATTTAGAGGCAATGCCGGATTTTTATAAACAATAGCAATTGCCCAACCGGCAAAATTGGTTTTAATTTGATAGTGTTGCACTATAAAAGCGGTAACATCCAAATTAGATAATGTATAATTTCCATTTCCGGTGGCTTGCACTAATGAAGTAATGTTTTTAAAAGCACTAAAATAGTTATAAGTTTCTCCACCCGAAATTCGTTGAAATACAAATGTTCTATCGGCAGTTAAATTGGTTGAATTTAAAGTCACATTAAAATCGCCAGTACCAGATCCTGCCCAATATAAATAGGCGCTTTCTATAATGTCGGTGCTCGAAAGTGCTAATGTAGCCGACGAACTTGTTAAAATTGTTGGAACAGGTTGATAGGTGTTTTCTTGCGGATTCATTGTGTTTCCAATAAACGTAAAATCGTAACGACCATTAAATTGATTGTATAGACTTAGGTTTTGAGAAAATCCAAAACTTAAAAAAAGAAATAATAAAAACGTAAAAATTGATTTCATTAGCCTTGTTTTTAAAATTTAAAATTAAGCAAATTATGTCAATTGTAATAAAAAAAGAAAAATCATTTTTTATTATTAATTTCATTTAATAAAATTGTACTTTTCACGTCAATTATTTTTTATGAAAAATTACACGGTTCGATTGTATAAAAAAGAAGATTTTAAAATTTGGAATTCCTTTGTGGAAACTGCCAAAAATGCTACTTTTTTATTTAATCGTGATTTTATGGAATATCATTCGGATCGATTTGATGACTTTTCTTTATTGGTTTTTGAAAATGATAAATTAGTTTCAATTTTACCAGCAAATAGGTTAGGTGCAAGCATTTTTTCCCATCAAGGATTGACCTACGGAGGCTTGATTTTAAACGAAAAAAGTAAATTAATTGAGGTAATATCTATTTTTAAAAATGTTTTAATTTATTTAAATAAATTAAATATTGAAATTATAAATATAAAAATGATTCCTAATTTTTACGCCGATGGTTTTAATGATGAAATAAATTACATTTTGTTTTTATTACAAGCTAAAAAAATGAGGTGCGATACTTATTCGGTACTAAATTTGCAAAAAGAATTTAAAATTACATCGGGACGAAAAGAGGGAATTGCCAAAGGAATTCAAAATAAATTAATTTGTAAAGAAGAAACCAATTTTGAATCGTTTTGGAACGAAATTTTGATTCCAAATTTATTAACTAAACATTCAACAAAACCAGTACATAGCTTAAAAGAAATTCAATTATTACATAAAAAATTCCCTTACAATATTAGACAATTTAATGTATATCAAAACAATAAAATTATTGCAGGAACTACCATATTTGAAAGTAAAAATGTTGCACACTCGCAATATATTTCGGGCAATGAAACAAAAAATGAAACCGGAAGTTTAGATTTTTTATACAATAGTTTAATTAAAAATGTTTTTAAAGAAAAATCTTTTTTTGATTTCGGAACTTCTAACGAACAAGAAGGTAAAGTTTTAAATAATGGATTGTTGTTTTGGAAAGAAAGTTTTGGGGCAAAAACAGTAACTCAAAATTTCTATGAAGTAAAAACTCAAAATTTTAAACTTTTAGAAAATATTTTAATTTAAAGTATGATTTTTTTAAAGAACTTCTCTAAAACTAGTTTATTTAAAGTATTGTCTTTAAACAGTTTGAGTATTGTTTTAAAAATTATTTTAGGATTTCTATCTTCAAAATTGATTGCTGTTTTTATTGGACCATCAGGAATTGCAATTATTGGAAATTTTAGAAATTTTTTAACTTCAATTGAAGCCGTTGGAACTTTAGGATTTGAAAACGGAATTGTTAAATATGTAGCCGAAGATAAAAACGAAATCAAAAAATTAAAAAAAACGTTAACAACTTTATTTATTACTATTTTAATTTCAATATTTTTTTTAAGTGTTTTAACTTTTTTATTTTCGGATTTTTTGAATTTTTTTATTTTCGGATTTGAGTTTTACAATCAAATTTATTTTAAAATTTTGGCTTTAATTTTACCTTTATATATTGGAAACTTAATTTTAATGGCTATTTTAAATGGACTTGAACAATTTAAAAAAGTAATTTTAATAAATGTTATTGGAAATTGTTTAAGTTTATTATTGGCTTTTATTTTTATAAGCAATTATGGATTGCAAGGTGCTATTTTAAATTTAATTATTGCGCCAACTTTACTTTTTTTTGTATCCTTTTATTTATTAAACAAGCAAATTAAAT
>JAYUFJ010000070.1:0-6533 GCA_043738775.1 Flavobacterium sp.
GATTTTGATGGCGAAATTTTTGTTATTAAATATGAAGGTATTAATAGAACTAGCAAACAAATTGCTATTGTTCCAAAATTTAAAAGCAAAATATAAGGAATATTAATATCAACAGGTATAATTTTACAATAGTATTGTTCAGGATTAGGAAAGGTAAGAATTTGAAATTTTTTTTGAATTAACAATAATATAATTGCAACTAAATTTCCCCATAAAAGCCCTCGGGCAATTAAATAAAAGGCATTGTACAAAAATATTTTTCGAATTATCCAGTTGTTGGCTCCAACAGATTTTAAAATTCCAATCATTTGTGTTCGTTCAAGAATAAGTACCAAAAGTGCTACAACCATATTAATTGTTGAAACAATAATCATTATAATTATGATAGTTATAATATTGAAATCGAATAGTTTAAGCCATTCAAAAATGTAAAAAAACTTTTCGGTTATTGGTTCTGAATTTAATGTTGAAGAAGTCTCATTGTAAACTTCTCCGGCTTTAGTTTTAATTTCTGAAAAATCGGAAACGAAAACTTCAAAAGCACCAACTTGATCGGAATTCCATTTATTAATTCGTTGTAAATGCCGAATGTCGCCAAGAATGTAAACAGCATCAAATTCTTGAAAACCCGAATTATAAAGTCCAACAATTTTAAAACGACGAAGATTTGGCAGTTTATTTTCGTTTTCTTTAAGGAAAAAAGTATTAAAATTATCATTGAGTTTTAAATGCAATCGTTTGGCTAAAAATTGTGAAATGATTACTTCGTTGTTTAATTCGGAATTTACATTTGGAATTCGCCCCGCAATGAGATATTCCTTCAAGTATTCCCAATCGAAATCTTTACCAACTCCTTTATAAATTATTCCTTCAAAATCGGAATCCGTTCTAATAATTCCTGCTTTTGAAATTACGGCTTGAATATGTTGAATTTTATTTACTTTAGTAAATTTTGGGTAAAAGTTTTGGTTTGTTGAAATAGGTTCTAAACTAACACCAGAATTGTTGTTGGTATAACTAGAAATAATTATGTGACCATTAAAAGCCGAAATTTTTTGTCGTATTGTTTTTTGCAAACCCATTCCAGTTGCAACCGAAACAATCATCATTATTATTCCAATTGCAATGGCCGAAGTGGCTATTTTAATAATTGGTGCCGATATACTACTCTTGTTATTTTTGGCAGTAATTAAACGTTTTGCAATGAAGTTTTCGAGTTTCAATTGTTTTTTTATTGCAAATATAAAAGTTTAAAAGTTTAAATGCTTAAAATAATTCTCATTAAAAATTAAAATTGTATTTGCTTTATATTTTGATTTGTTTTTATAAAATTTACCTAGGCAGTTTCAACTTCATTGCCTCAACAATATTAAATGCTGCCGGACAAATTTCTATATTTTTTAATGTCAAATGACTAATTTGCTGAAAGTTTTTTCTATTCGTATGCGGAAATTCTCTACAGGCCTTTGGGCGAATATCGTATATTGTACAAGCATTTTCATTGTCAAGAAAAGAACAAGGAACACTTTGCAAAACATAATCCTTTTCTTCATCAATACGTAAATATTGATTAATAAATTGTTGTGGTTTTTGTTTTAAAAATTTTGAAATTCGTTCAATATCGGCATTAGTAAAAAGTGGTCCGGTAGTTTTACAGCAATTGGCACAGTTTAAACAATTGGTTTTTTTAAACTCTGCTTCGTGTAAATCTTGCATTACAAAATCTAAATTTTTAGGTGTTTTCTTTTTTAACTTATCAAAATACTTTTTATTTTCTATATGCTTATCTTTGCAAAGTTTTTCGAGATCTTTTAATTGTGGTTTCAAGTTCAAAGTTTCAAGTTGAAAAACAAAATTAAACAACTTTACACTTTAAATCTTATACATTTAATTTTTTTTATGAAAGATCTTTTTGGAAAAGCAATTCTTGATTTTCAAACCAATAATTATCCTCAAATAATTTATACTGAAACTTCTATATCTGATGAAGATGAAATGGAAGTTTCGTATATGTTTAGAAATTTTAACCAAATGCCTCAAATTGAGCAAAAAGCATTACAACTTTGCAAGGGAAACGTTTTAGATGTAGGTTGCGGTGCCGGAAGCCACAGTTTATATCTTCAAAATGAATTGAATATAAATGTGACTTCAATTGATATATCGCACAATGCAATAAAAACTTGTAATTTAAGAGGTTTAAAAAAAGCAAAAGTTCAAAACATTTTAGAAGTTCAAAATGAAACTTTTGACACTATTTTACTTTTAATGAATGGAACTGGAATTTTTGAAACTTTAAGCGAAACTCCCAAATATTTACAAAAACTTAAATCGTTATTAAATCAAAACGGACAAATTTTAGTTGACAGCTCGGATTTAATTTATATGTTCGATAAAGTTGAATATAACAATAAACAGGTTTTGGGAAACAAATATTATGGCGAACTAATTTTTAAATTAAAATATAAAAACCAAATAGAAGAGCCGTTTAACTGGCTCTATCTGGATTTTGAAACCTTAAAAAAGATTTGTTTGAATAATGATTTAGTTTGTGAATTAATATTAAAAGGTGATAATTTTGATTACTTGGTCAAAATTACAAAACTTTAAAAGCTAAGATTTCAAAGTAATAGGCAGCACATAAATAACCTTTACAGGTGTTCCGTCCATTAGTTTACCTGGTGACCATTTTGGGCTTTGTTGCATTACTCTTACAGCCTCATCGCCTGTTCCTCCGCCAAGGTCTTTAACAATTTTTATATTTGAAATTTTTCCTGATGCTTCAACAACGAAACTAATTTCTAGTACTCCAGAAGCGTTAGCATCCTCGGGCATAACAAAGTTTTGAGTAATAAATTTCATTAATGATTTTTCGGGCCCAATATATTCTGGGCTTGTGTACACTTCGTCAACTGTATAAATTTTTTCTTGAGCAACTGAAAAATTAAAAGCAAGAATAAGTATAAAGAATAGTTTTTTCATAGTTGAGTTGGTTTTAAATTATTAAACTTTTTTAAAATAATTAAAATCACCTGCTTTTCAAAGCTATTTCAAATGGGCAAATTACTTTAACAATAGTTCCGTTTTTTAATTTTGCTGGTGACCAATTTGGACCTTCATTTAAAACTCTTTTTAATTCGTCGCCAATTCCAAATCCAAGATCATTGATGATTTTAAAATCAATTAATTTTCCTTGCAAATCAACTATAAAACTTACTTCTAATGTTCCTTTAAATTTTGCATTTACAGGTATTTGTAAATTTTCGGTTATGTAAGTCAATAATGCTGAATTGCCTCCAGGAAATTCGGGTAAAATTTCAATTTCATCAACCGAATAAATTTTTTCTTGTGCATTAGACAATTCAAAGCTAAAGACAAAGAGTAATAAAAGTAATAATTTTTTCATAATTCAATTTTTATAATTAACTTGATGTAAGACACTTATAATAAGTAATATGCAATTCTAATGCCAAAAATTAAATTTAATTAAAAATATATTTAAAGCAGTAATAAATGCAAATAAATATTTACGATATATTCAACATAATTAATACAAAATTAAGAAATTAATAAAAACTATTTTAAAACTTAACGTTAAATTGGTTTTTTTATGAATTTAGCAACATTAAAAGAAAAAATAACATTTATTTTACATAAAAATAGGCAAAAACCCTTTTAAACTAAAATTATGGTATGTTTAAATACTTATGAGTTTGTAATGAAATCCTCCATTTTGGGTTTTTCATTACATAATCGACAATTAATGGCGTCATTTCTTCCTTTTTACTCCATTCTGGTTGTAAGAATAGGATTGCATTGGGGTTTACTTTATCTGCTTGTTCTTCTGCAAAAATAAAATCGTGCTTGTTGTGAATTATTACTTTTAATTCGTTTGCTTTTTCATAAACAGTTGGTGTGGGTAATTTATTTTTTTTGGGAGATAGACAAATCCAATCCCAAATTCCCGACAATTTATATGCTCCAGATGTTTCAATGTGAACTAGTAAATTTTGATTTTTTAACAGTTGTGTTAAAGGCAACATATTCCACATTAATGGTTCACCACCAGTCACTACAATAGTTTGGGCAAAAGTTTTTGCATTTTGCACAATTTGGGAGATGTTTGTTGGTGGGTGCAATTCGGCATTCCAACTTTCTTTCACGTCACACCAGTGACACCCTACGTCACAACCTCCAATCCGAATAAAGTAAGCTGCTGTGCCTGTGTGAAAGCCTTCCCCTTGAATGGTATAAAACTCTTCCATTAAAGGTAACATTTCCCCTTTTTCAACCGCTAATTGGGTTTCTTTTTTAAGCATTTTATTTATAAATAGTTTGCAAATATAGTTGATTTTTTGGTTAAAATTGTTTTATAATTATTGGTTTTTAGCCGTGATGGAAGTGAAAAGCTTTTGGTTTTAAAAACTATTTTTTGTTGGCTTAAAAAAGCGACCAACGGAAGCTCATTTTAGGCTTGCAAAAAAAGTTTTTAAAACCAAACCTTGTTACGGACAGCGCGATTGGCTTCAAATAAATATGATTTTGAAATAAGTTAAGATTGTGATTTACTGTGGCGTTTTATATAAAAAAACCGATAACTTAATGCTATCGGTTTGATATTGAATCATTTTAGTTGTTTTATATTACTTTAACTGCAACATTGATTTTGTAGCATATTCGTTGGTTGGATCTATCGCTATTGTTTTTGCAAAAAATTCTTTTGCTTTAATCTTGTCAGTATTTGCAGAAAAGGCTCCTATATTGTTGTATGATTCTAATATTTTTGCTTTACTTTTTGCTATTTCATCGGCACCCTTTGGGACAACAATGTCTAAATATTTTTGATAATTGGCTGCCATAATTGGGTCATTACTAATTAAATTATTTAAACGTGCTTTATATAAAAACGATTCTTGATAGTCTGGTTTTAAAAGTATAGCATTATCTAAAGCTTTGTCGGCATTTGCAATTTGAACTTTATCAATTTTATCTGCTTCTAAATTTTTATTGGCTGAATAAACTGTTAAACCATAATATACTTGATCTTCAAGAAAGTTTAAAGATGTAGGGTTTGTTATTGCTATTTCGAAAATACTTGCTGCTACTGGATACATTTTTAACGTAAAGTATTTTTTGCCTAATTCGTTTAACTCATTTGCCATTAATGGCTCTATTTCAACCGATTTTTTTATGTTTGCAATTGCCTGTGTTTGCAAAATTGGATCCATTGATTTACCATCGACCGAAATTGCTTTTTTAAGTTGTGCTTGCCCTAAATACAAGTAATCACGAGCTATAACTTTGTTTGTTGGTTTACTTGTAAAATCATTTAAAGCGGAAATTGCAGCTTCGTTATTTCCGTTCTCATAGGCAGAATATCCAAGGTATCGTAAAATTCTTGGATTTACTTTATCTAGTTTCTGCATTGCATTTGCTTCAACTTCTAAAGCTTTATAATCTTTTGTAAGAATTAAAAAATCGGCGTGACGCATACGTGAAGTCAATGAATAGTCGGTTAGACTTAAATATTTTTCGTAATTCGATAACGCTTTTGGTGTTAATTCGTCACGGCGTGAAGGCTTTATGTAGCTCCATTTATTATAGGTTTCGGCCAATTCACGATATACTGGTCCATAATTTGGATTTATTGATATTACTTCATTAAATTCTTTAACAGCATCATCAAATGCATTGGCTCCTTTTAACAAAACTCCTAATTGCATTTTCGCACGAATCATTGAATTGTCGGTAGTAAATGCATTACGATAAGCAGTATAGGCATCATTTTGATTTTTATCACCGTAAAAAGCATCACCCAAAGCCAATTGAACTTGTGGGTCGGTCGAGTTAATTTCTTTTGCTTTATTTAAAACGGCAATAGCACTTTTATAGTCGGGCTTTGAACTGTTCATGTAAGCTCTTGCCATATAAACATATTCCTCTAAGTCTTTCTTTTTTAAATCTTTTAAAATACCTTCTAATCGTGCTTTTCCAGCAACTATGTTTCCTGATTCAAATTCTAATTGGGCCAATCCATAATTATTGTATCTAGCACTTTCGGTGTTAATAATTCCTTTATCAAAAAATATTTTTGCCGAATCTTCAATATTTTGTTTTAAGTATATTGTACCTAATAAAAAATTGGCTTTTCCTAAACTTGGTTTGGTTTGTAAAATCGATTTCAGCATAACTTTGGCATTTTCTAGCTTTTCGGCATCAATTGCTTTTTTTGCTGGTTCTAAATCTTGTGCGTTACTAAAAGCAGTTGAGGCTAATAGTGCAATACTGAGAACTTTAAATTTATTCATTTTAATTTAATTTATTATTTGATATACTTTTTTAATTTGTTCTAATTCTAATTTTTCGTGCAGGTGTTTTAAATGGAACTAAACCCGATTTTAAAATAATTCGTTGTCCAATTTCGCCAGCTAAAAATGAAGAAAACCCCATTCCTAAACCATCGTAACCTTGACAATTTATAATATACAAATCACGTGCCAAAGGGTATTTTTGCATCGCAATGTTGTCTTGACTTG
>JAYUFJ010000071.1:0-2338 GCA_043738775.1 Flavobacterium sp.
AACCGATTTCCTCGACGATTCATTCCTAAAACTCTTGCGCCACCGCCGTATAATTTTTCTGTTTTGTCTAAATTTAAACTTATGGTTTCTGTAGAATCATTTACTTTATTATAACCCGCTTTTTCGGATAGAATTTCTTTTCCTTTATAGAAATATGAAATTTGAAAAGGATTATAAGTAATTTTTATTGAAACATTTTTACTGTTTATTTGACAAAATTCTTTGGATTCATTGTAATTAAATACTATGTTTTTATCTAATACAACTGCATGAGATTCTTTAATAAGCATTTCTCCTTTGGGGATAAAAGTTGTTTCTGCTATAAAATCGTTTTTAAATGAAATTTGATAACTTCCATCAGAAACTTGTACTACTAAAACATTTGAATTTGATTTATGAGAAATGTATTTTCGGTTTGCATTTTGGGCAAAAGAAAGGGTTGAAAGAAATAAAAAAAAAAGTAGTTTTTTCATTATTTAATAAGTTATTTATCGTTGTTTCAATATGGTTTCATCATTTTTTGATTTTGCAAGCACTAACTTGTTTTTTAGTGGCTGTTTCATATTATTTCAGTTCTAAAATTAAAACTGTTTTTGCTTCTATTTCTATATCATTTTTTAAATCAATAAATTTATCTGTTAAAACGTCTTTACCAGATTGATGATTTTGAATATTTTCTATAAATCGATTTGTTTTAAAAGTTTGTTTTTGAGAATTGTTATTGATAATTACCATTACACTTTCGGTTTCATTGTAACGAAAGTAAACGTATACATTGTTTTCTGGAACATAATGGGTCGTTTTTCCGGTATGAATTACCGATTTTGACTTTCTCCAATTGAATAGTTTTGAACTAAAATCAAAATATTTTTTTTCTTCAATAGTTCTCTCAGAATTTATAAATGCATTATGTGAATCTTCTTGCCATCCACCTGGAAAATCTTTTCTTATATCAGCATCACCCTTTTTGTCTTTGTTTCCTGTCATTCCAATTTCAGAACCATAATAAACTTGAGGAATACCTTTTGAAGTAGCAATTAAAGACACTGCCATTTGATATTTTTTAAAATCGTTTTGATAAATTTCATTGAATCTATTGGTATCGTGATTTTCTATAAAAAGTAATTTGTTAAAACTGTTTTGATATAAAAAATCATTTACAAAATTATCATACACCTTAATCATTCCACTGTTCCAAGAGTTTTTATCTTCGTTGAAAACGGTTTCTAAAGCATCGTGAAGCGTAAAATCCATTATGCTTGGCAAATAAGAATTATAACTTTGAATTTTCGAAATCGGGCTGTCTTTTTGCCAATAAGATATTTGGGCTTGATTGTGGTACCAAACTTCGCCTACAATGTTAAAATTTGGGTATTCATCGGTTATAGATTTGGTCCATTTTGAAATTCCATCTTTGTCATTATAAGAATAAGTATCAACTCGAAAACCATTTAAGTCGGCATTTTCAATCCACCAAATTGCATTTTGAGTTAAATAATTTAAAACCAATGTATTCGATTGATTTAAATCGGGCATTGAGGTAACAAACCAGCCATCAATACATTTCTTTTTGTCTATTTCGGATGTGTTTTGATCAAATTGAGTGGTCATTCTGTAGTTGGATTGTGAAAACCCAGGAAATTGATGAATCCAATCGTAAGTTGGCAAGTCTTTAATCATCCAATGTTCTGCTCCCCAATGATTTGTAACATAATCCATAATGTTTTTCATACCACGGTTGTGCAATTCTTGTGATAATTTTAAATAGTCTTCATTAGTTCCGTAACGAGAATCAATTTTATAAACATCTGATTGTCCGTAGGTATGATAAGAATAGGCTTTATCGTTGTCTTCACAAAGTGGTGTTGGCCAAATGGCAGTTGCCCCCAATTCTTTAATATAATCTAAATGATTTATAATGCCTTGAATATCGCCTCCGTGTCGACCGCCAGAATTTTTTCTATCCGCTTTTTCGTTTGTTTCGTTGGTGCTGTCGTTGCTAGGGTTTCCGTTTGAAAATCTATCGGGCATTAAAAGATAAATCATATCAGAGGAATCAAACCCTTTTCTAAACTTTGAATTTTCTTTTCTTGACTTTAAGGAATATTTTTGTGTAAATGCTACTTTTTTATTTTGTGAGAAAGAAAAAGTAATATCTTGTGAAGCTACATTTTTAGTATCAATAGTTACAAAAACATAATTTGGATTTTCTGTTTTTTTAATATTTTCAATAACTATTTTATTAGAAACAGAAACATCGAATTGCCCAATATTTTTGCCGTAAAACATAATTTGTACGCTGGATAAATTCATATTGCTCCACCAAAAAGGAGGTTCA
>JAYUFJ010000072.1:0-2335 GCA_043738775.1 Flavobacterium sp.
GGATTTAATTTTCCTTTTGAACTATGCGAAATGTATGTTAAAGCACTGCTCGACAGTGCCAAATCGTAATCAATTAAATGGGCTTCCGATAAAGTATCAACTTTAGTTTCGTAGGTGCTTAACTTTGAAAATTGGTAGTCTTCGGGGTTCAAACCTTCATTTTCGGAATTTTTAATTACATTTAAAAAAAAGTCTCTATGTTCTTTGCTTTGCCAAACGGTTTGATTGTCACACTTTTTATAAAAAAGTTTTAAATTCTCGTTTTTAAAACCATTAATTAAAATAGAATCGATTTTGAGTTTTTTTTCGAAAATTTTAAAACCAAATAAAGGTCTTGAATTGACACCTGTTAAGTTTGAAGTTTTTTTACAATTTAAAAAAGCTATTAAAACTATAATAAAAGAAAGTTTATAAGTAAAGTTTTTTATCATAATTGTTTCATCATTTTGTAATGTGTCCCTATTTCTTCAATTTCAAATGCATCACCTTGAACAAAATATCCTAATTTTAAATAAAATTCAATGGCACTTTTACGAGCATTCATCCATATTAAACTTCCGTTTTCTTTTTTAATATTTACTTCGGCTTCTTGAATTAAAAATTTACCAATTCCTTGGTTTTGATTTTTATCTAAAACCGCCATACCACGAATTTGAAATTGATTTTCACTTTCAAACAATACATTTTGAGTTTTAAAAACTGAAATTATTCCAACCAAATTGTCATTTAAAAAACAACCTAAATGAAACGTTGTTGATAAATTATCGCCATCGAACGGACATAAATAAATACTTTTTTCTTTTCTTAAAACCGAAATTCGGATAGAATAAGTATCAATTGCCGAAATTTTTACAATTTTTAACATTTATTTTTATACAAATAAAGTCATAACAATTTAAAAATAAAAGTTTTAGGAGTAAAATAAATGCAGTATTAAAATCATCGAAAAAAATTTGCGAAAAAAATTTGCAAAAAAAGAAACAATTTGTGTATATTTGCAACCGCAAACAAATTATAAAACTAATCTAGTTTGTTTATAATGCGAAAGTAGCTCAGTTGGTAGAGCTCCAGCCTTCCAAGCTGGTTGTCGCGAGTTCGAGCCTCGTCTTTCGCTCTTTTTTTTAACCTCAAACGAAAGTTTGAGGTTTTTTTATAAGAAAAATTAAATTTTAAATTTTAAAGGTAAATGCACAACTTTTTTGGTGTCAAAGAATTCATTTTCAAAAAAATCTGAAATTAAAAATTCTGTTGATTTTGGAAAATTTGCCAATTCATCGGTTAAATCACCTCCTTTAAGATACAAAATTCCATTTTTAAGATCGTGTTTGTTGGTTTTTTTTATTTTGTCCTTAATCCAAGAAACAAAATCTGGCATATTGGTTACGGCTCTACTTACAATAAAATCGTAATCACCCTTTACATTTTCTGCCCGTAATTGTTCGGCTTTTACATTTTTTAACCCCAAACTTTCGGCAACAGCTTTTACAACATTTATTTTTTTTAAAATAACATCAATTAAATAAAAACGGGTTTCTGGAAACATAATTGCCAACGGAATTCCAGGAAAACCACCGCCAGTACCAACATCTAATACATAAGTTCCAGCTTCAAAGGGTTGTACTTTGGCAATTGCCAAGGAATGTAAAATGTGTCGAAGGTATAATTCATCGATATCTTTGCGAGAAATTACGTTTATTTTAGCGTTCCAATCCTCGTAAAGAAACTTTAAATCAATAAATTGTTGCTTTTGAATTTCAGATAAATTTGGAAAATACTTCAGAATTTCTTCCATTTTGGTGTTTTTTTACAAAAATAGTTATTTTAACTATAAAAAAAGATTTGTTGAATAGTTTTAAAAAATATAATAATTATATTTGTAAAAATTTACTCATTTATAAAACATGAATAGTACCACACCAATATTTTCAAAAACAGATAGTTACAAGTTTTTTAGAACTTTAAACAAACGAGTTAACGACTATTTTAAAGATAATAACATTGAAAAAACAGGCAACTGGAAATTACACTTAAAAACGATTGTACTATTTACTGTTTTCTTGACACCCTATTTTTTATTTTTAACTTTAAATTTACCAATTTGGGTGTATTTACTTTTAAGTATTGTTATAGGAATTGGGATGGCAGGAATTGGGATGAACGTAATGCACGATGGCAATCACGGTTCGTATTCAACCAAATCATGGGTAAATAAGTTTATGGGTGGAAGCATTTATATTCTTGCAGGCAATGTTTACAATTGGCAGGTACAACACAATGTTTTGCATCATACTTACACCAACATTCATGGTCACGATGAGGATTTAGATGCTGGAAG
>JAYUFJ010000073.1:0-2334 GCA_043738775.1 Flavobacterium sp.
GAGTTATTTAAAATCGAGACAGAGAAAACTAATTTTTACACTTTTTTAGTCAGTTCATCACATCTAAAAGCCATTTGGCAACCCCCACAAATTAGTTAATTTTTTTACAATTCAAATAGCTCTCTATTTGAAAACTTTTGTATCAATTAAATTAATAAATTTAAATTATGCTTAATAAAATAATAGCTTTTTCTATTAAGAACAAGCTTATCATTGCTTTGTTTACTATATCATTGTTGGGTTATGGTATTTATGAAACCACCAAATTACCCATAGATGCAGTACCTGACATCACCAATAATCAGGTGCAAGTGATTACCATAGCACCTTCTTTTGGTGCAACCGATATTGAACGTTTGGTTACTTTTCCGATAGAACAAGCCAACAATAATATTTCTGGAATGAAAGAAATTCGAAGTTTTTCACGCTTTGGGTTATCATTAGTTACGATTGTTTTCGACGATGAAACCGATATTTATTGGGCACGTCAACAAGTTTCGGAAAGATTACAAAAAGTACAAACACAAATCCCGCAAGGTATTGGAACTCCCGAATTAGGTCCAGTTTCAACAGGTTTGGGCGAAATTTATCAATACGTAGTTCGAGCAAAAGAAGGTTTCGAAAACAAATACAACGAAACCGATTTACGAACGCTACAAGATTGGATTGTACGCCGACAATTACTTGGTGTTAAAGGTGTTGCAGAAGTAAGTAGTTTTGGTGGAAAATTGAAACAATATGAAATTGCTATCAATCCAAACAAATTACAAGCGTATGGAATTACAATAAATGACGTTTTTACAGCAGTAGAAAAAAATAATCAAAATACTGGTGGTGCATATATTGAAAAAGGGGCAACAGTCCTATTTATTAGAAGCGAGGGATTAATTGGGAGTGTACAAGACATTGAAAATATTTCAATAAAAACATCGGGTACCCCATTATTTATAAGAAACGTTGCCGATGTTAAAATAGGTTATGCAACTCGCTATGGAGCAATGTGCTATAATGACAAAGGCGAAGTCTCTGGCGCAGTTGTAATGATGCTAAAAGGGGCAAATAGTAGTGATGTAATTAAAAATGTAAAAGATCGTGTAGCTCAAATACAAAAAACATTGCCAGAAGGCGTTGTGATTGAACCCTTTTTAGATCGTTCAAAAATGGTAAATAATGCCATAGGAACGGTGGAGAAAAACTTATTAGAAGGGGCACTTATTGTGATTTTTGTATTGGTTTTGTTTTTAGGAAACTTTAGAGCGGGTTTATTAGTTGCTTCTGTAATTCCGTTAGCAATGCTTTTTGCCATAATATTAATGAATACTTTTGGTGTAAGCGGAAATTTAATGAGCCTTGGAGCACTAGATTTTGGGTTGATTGTTGATGGTGCAGTAATTATTGTTGAAGCCGTGATGCATCAACTTTCTTACAGCAAAAAATTCAATTATGTAGCACAACTGTCTCAAAAAGAAATGGATAACGAAGTACAAACTTCTGCTTCAAGAATGATGAATAGTGCTGTTTTTGGGCAAATTATTATACTAATTGTATATCTACCCATTTTTACATTGCAGGGCATTGAAGGTAAAATGTTTAAACCAATGGCACAAACTGTTGCCTTTGCATTACTTGGTGCTTTTATACTTTCACTAACCTACATACCAATGATGAGTGCACTATTTTTGAGTAAAAAAACAAAGCACAAACCTAATTTTTCGGATAGATTGATGGCAAAAATTGAAAATGGTTATCAAAAAACTTTAGTTAAAATTTTAACTATTCCTAAAATAATTATTAGTACAGTAGTTGTATTTTTCGTTTTGGCATTAATTACACTTTCATTTTTGGGTGGCGAATTTATTCCGGCATTGGAAGAAGGCGATTTTGCAGTAGACACAAGAGTACTAACTGGAAGCAATTTGAAAACTACAATTAAAAGCACTCAAAAAGCAGCACATATTTTAAAGACACAATTTCCAGAAGTAAAAATGGTAGTTACAAAAATTGGTAGTGGCGAAGTACCAACAGACCCTATGCCAATGGAAGCAAGTGATATGATGGTTATTTTAAAAGATAAATCAGAATGGACATCGGCAACAACTTTCAACGAACTTTCTGAAAAAATGAGTAAAGCTTTAGAGAATGTTCCAGGTATAACTGCTGGTTTTCAGTACCCTGTGCAAATGCGATTTAATGAGCTAATGACTGGGGCAAGACAAGATGTAGTTTGTAAAATATTTGGCGAAAATCTAGATACTTTGGCATTGTACGCCAATAAAATGGGCAAAATTGTTTCAAAAGTAAAAGGCTCACAAGATTTATTTTTAGAGCCTGTAA